>NZ_JBJJBV010000373.1:0-5215 GCF_045446735.1 Nocardiopsis protaetiae | reverse complement strand
GTCACCCCCTGGGGCGGGGGAGGCCGGGGATGTGACCGGGCTGGGGCTGAGGCTCCAGGTTGGGTGGGTAACCCCCTGGGGTGGGGGCGGGAGGCCTCCCGCGGCCGTCACCCCCTGGGGCGGGGGAGGCCGGGGATGTGACCGGGCTGGGGCTGAGGCCCCAGGTCAGGTGAGCAACCCCCTGGGGCCGGGGCCGGAGGCCTCCCGCGGCCGCCACCCCCTACGGCGGGGGAGGCCAGGGATCTGATCGGGCTGTGGCCAAGGGTCCCAGACCAGGTGGGAAACCCCCTGGGGCAGGGCAAGCACAACACCCTCCGGCCGTGGCCGAGGGCTCCAGGAGGGGCCGGGCTGGGGCTGAGGGCTTCGGGGAAGGTGGGCAACCCCCTGGGGTCTCGGGCAGGAGGCCCCCTGCCGCCGTCACCCCTGCGGTGGGGCTGGGACGCGGTCCCGTTCTGGGGTGGTCGCGGCGCACGGGCCCCGAAGGTCGTGGGGAAGTCGTAGGCTCAGGAGGTATCTCCTGTCCGTCCACCCACTGGGGAGCATTCCGCCCATGGCAGACTCCTTCGTCCACCTGCATGTCCACACCGAGTACTCCATGCTCGACGGTGCGGCCAAGCTCAAGCCCCTCTTCAAAGAAGCGGGCAGATTGGGCATGCCGGCGGTCGCGATGACCGACCACGGCAACATGTTCGGGGCGTACGAGTTCTACCAGCAGTCCAAGGGCTCCGGCGTCAAGCCGATCATCGGCATCGAGGCCTACGTGGCGCCCGAGTCGCGCTTCCACAAGAAGCGGGTGTTCTGGGGGCGGGCCAGCGGGTCGGACGACACCGCGACCGAAGGCGCCAAGGACATCTCCGGCGGCGGCCGCTTCCTGCACATGACGATGCTGGCCCGCAACGCCACCGGGCTGCGCAACCTCTTCAAGATGTCCTCGCTCGCGTCCGTCGACGGCTACTACACCAAGCCCCGCATGGACCTGGAGCTGATGTCCGAGAACAGCGAGGGCATCATCGTCTCCACCGGCTGCCCCTCCGGGGGTGTGCAGACCCGGCTGCGGCTGGGCCAGGAGAAGGAGGCGATCGAGTACGCCGCCGGGCTCCAGGACATCTTCGGCAAGGAGAACGTCTTCCTGGAGCTGATGGACCACGGCGTGCCCATCGAGAAGGAGGTCCGCGACGGCCTCCTCAAGGTCGGCAAGCACCTGGGCATCCCGCCGCTGGTCACCAACGACTCCCACTACGTCTACGAGTCCCAGGCCGACGCCCACGACGCGCTGCTGGCGGTGGGGGTGGGCAAGAACCTGGACGACCCCACCCGGTTCCGGTTCAACGGCTCGGGCTACTACCTCAAGACCGCCGACGAGATGCGCGGGCTGCTCAACTTCGAGCAGTGGGCCGAGGGCTGCAAGAACACCCTGCTGATCGCCGAGCGCATCGACCCCCACGCCTACGACGAGGTCTTCGCCCACCGCGACCTGATGCCGGTCTTCCCGGTCCCCGAGGGGGAGACCCAGTCCTCCTGGCTGGCCAAGGAGGTCGAACGGCTGCTGCCCACCCGCTACCCGGACGGCACCCGCGACGAGGTCCGCCAGCGGGTGGAGTTCGAGCTCGGCATCATCAACGAGATGGGCTTCCCCGCCTACTTCCTCGTGGTCTCCGACATCTGCCAGTACGCCCGCAAGAACGGCATCGCGCTGGGCCCGGGCCGTGGTTCGGCGGCCGGCTCGATGATCGCCTACGTCCTGGGCATCACCGACCTGGACCCGATGGAGCACGGCCTGCTGTTCGAGCGGTTCCTCAACCCCGAACGCGTGTCCATGCCCGATGTCGACCTCGACTTCGACGAGCGCCGCCGCGGCGAGATGATCGAGTACGTCACCCGCCTGTACGGCGAGGAGCGGGTGGCGCAGATCCTCACCTTCGGCACCATCAAGGCCAAGGCCGCGGTCAAGGACTCCACCCGCATCCTGGGCATGCCCTACTCGGTCGGCGACCAGATCACCAAGGCCTTCCCGGCGGCCGTCGGCGGCAAGGAGATCCCGCTCGACGCGGTGTTCAACACCGAGCACGAGCGCTACAGCGAGACCACCGAGCTGCGCAACCTGGTCGACAACGACCCCCAGGTCGCCAAGGTCATGGAGACCGCGCGCGGTATCGAGGGCCTGACCCGCGGCACCGGTGTGCACGCCGCCGGCGTCATCCTGTCCAAGGAACCCCTGCTCGACGTCATCCCGCTGCACAAGCGCGACGCCGACGGCGCCATCATCACCGGCTTTCCCTACCCTCAGTGCGAGGAGATGGGTCTGCTCAAGATGGACTTCCTGGGCCTGCGCAACCTGACGATCATGGACGACGCGGTCAAGTCCATCAAGGAGGCGGAGGGGATCGACATCGACCTCTCCACGCTCTCCCTCGATGACAAGAAGACCTACCAGCTGCTCTCGCGCGGTGACACCCTCGGCGTGTTCCAGCTGGACGGCGGCGCCATGCGCAACCTGCTCAAGCGGATGGAGCCGAAGAAGTTCGGTGACATCGCGGCCGTCCTGTCGCTGTACCGGCCCGGTCCGATGGCGGCCAACGCGCACAACGACTACGCGGACCGCTCGAACGGGCGGCAGGAGATCACCCCGATCCACCCGGAGCTCAAGGACGCCCTGGAGCCGATCCTCGGGGAGACCTTCCACCTGCTTGTGTACCAGGAGCAGATCATGGCCATCGCCCAGCAGCTGGCCGGGTACACGCTGGGCGGCGCCGACCTGATGCGGCGCGCGATGGGCAAGAAGAAGAAGGAGGCCCTGGAAGAGGAGGAGGCCAAGTTCTTCCCCGGCGCGATGGAGCGCGGCTTCTCCAAGGAGGCCATCCAGGCCCTGTGGGACGTCATGCTCCCGTTCGCGGGCTACGCGTTCAACAAGTCGCACGCCGCCGGGTACGCGCTGGTCTCCTACTGGACCGCCTACCTCAAGGCCAACCACCCCGCCGCGTACATGGCCGCGCTGCTGACCTCGGTCAGCGACGACAAGGACAAGATGGCGGTCTACCTCGCCGAGTGCCGCGCCCAGGGCATCAAGGTGCTCCCGCCCGACGTCAACGAGTCCGGTCTGCGCTTCACCCCCGTCGGCAAGGACATCCGCTTCGGCATGGGCGCGGTCCGCAACGTCGGCGCCAACGTCGTCAACTCGATCATCAAGAGCCGCACCGAGAAGGGCAAGTACACCTCCTTCACGGACTTCCTCTCCAAGATCGAGCTCGCCGCCTGCAACAAGCGCGTCATCGAGTCCCTGATCAAGTCGGGCGCCTTCGACTCCCTGGGCCAGCCGCGCCGGGAGCTGTACCGCCACCACGAGGTGGCCGTCGACGGCATGATCAGCTCCAAGAAGCAGGAGGCCCACGGCCAGTTCGACCTGTTCGGCGGCGCGGACGAGGGCGGCGACTCCACCCCCATCGGGTTGAACATCCAGTGGGGCGACGAGGAGTGGGACCGCAAGACCAAGCTCGCCTTCGAACGCGAGATGCTCGGCCTGTACGTGTCCAGCCACCCGCTGGCCGGCGCCGAGCGGGTGCTGGCCCGCTCCCGGGACACCTCCATCGCCCAGATCGTCGCCGGGGAGATGAGCCGCGAACGCAACGAGGTGCGCATCGCCGGCCTGATCTCCAAGGTGGAGAAGCGGGTGAACAAGGCGGGCAACCAGTGGGCGATCGCCACCGTGGAGGACCTGGACGCCGCCATGGAGGTGCTGTTCTTCCCCAAGACCTTCCCGCTGTACGTGGACGCCCTCATCGAGGACACCGCGGTGACGGTCAAGGGCCGCCTCAACGACCGGGACGGCACCTGGTCGATGTTCGCCTCGGAGCTGTCCATGCTGGACATCTCGCACATCACCGAGGGCGAACCGCCGGTGCTGCTCACCGTCGACGAGAAGCGCCTGACCCCGGAGCTGGTGGAGGAGCTGCGCCAGGTGCTCAGCTCCCACCAGGGGGGGACCCCGGTGCGCATCCGGGTGGACAACCCGGTCCGCTCCAAGGTCTTCGCGGTGGACCGCTACTCGGTGCGGATCTCCCCGGAGTTCAACGGCGAGATGAAGAGCCTGCTGGGGGCGTACGCCGTCGACTACTAAAACTCGAGTGACCTGGATCCCCGTGTGCCGTGGCCCGGCGCACGGGGATTTTTTCGTGCCCTGACTTGCCACTCCAAAGTTAGCGATATATCTTTGAGCTATCAGAACAGAGCATGACAGTCGCTCTGTATCGACTCGAGGGAGAACACCATGACCGCCATGGCACTTCCCGGTCCCTGGGACCGGAACGACGACCGCGACGACCGCCCCTACGGCCCCCGCTCGCGCCACTTCACCGAGGGCCGGCGCGGCGGCGGACGCCGCCGCGGGCACCCGCACGGCGGCGGCCCCCGCCCCGACTTCGGCCCGGTGCCGCCCGAGCCCCCCATGCCGCCGATGCCGCCGGGAGGCCCCGGCGGCTGGGGGCCCGGACCGTTCGGGCCCGGCGGGCCCTTCGGAGGGTTCGGTCCCTTCGGCGGGCACGGCGGCGGCCGCGGGGGACACCGGCGCGGCGGGTCCCGGGCCCGGCGCGGCGACGTGCGCACCGGCATCCTGATGCTGCTGGCCGAGGAGCCGCGCAGCGGCTACGAGATCATCCGGGAGGGCCGCGAACGCAGCGGCGGGGCCTGGCGCCCCAGCCCCGGCTCCATCTACCCGATGCTCCAGCAGCTGGAGGACGAGGGGCTCATCGTCCAGCAGGAGGGCGAGGGCCGCCGCCGCCCCTACAAGCTCACCGAGGAGGGCATCGACCACCTTGAGGAGCACGGCGCCGACCTGACCCCGCCGTGGGAGGCCGCCGCCGACGCCTACGCCGACGACCGCTCGCGCTACGAGGAGATCGGTTCCCTGGCCGCCCAGCTCGGCGCCGCCGCCTTCCAGGTGGCCCAGGCCGGAACGCCCGAGCAGGTGGACCGCGCCAAGCGGCTGCTGGCCGAGAGCAAGCGCGGCCTGTACCGCATCCTCGCCGAGGACGAGCCCGAGGGCGACGGCCTCGACGACACCGCCGACACCGGCGACCGGGACTGATCCCCGGACACACCGGACCCGGACACACCAAAGGGGCCCGCCGCGGTATCGCGGCGGGCCCCGTCGTCGTTGTGTCCACGTCCCCGGTGAGCCGTGCGCCCGCTTCCGGAGCGAGCCGGGGGCGCTCTCCGGCGG
>NZ_JBJJBV010000372.1:0-5408 GCF_045446735.1 Nocardiopsis protaetiae | reverse complement strand
GGGGCCGCTCGGAGAACGCGCAGCGCACCCGCCCGTCGGCGGCGGGCTGGGGGTAGACGTGGCGCAGGTTCTTGTAGGACCGGTCCCGGCGCACGTCGTCCAGGGCATCGCGAAGCCGGTGCGCGGCGGTCCGGTCGACCGCCTCCCCGACGGGCGCGGCGCGCCTCATGCGCACGGCGATGACACCGTCGGGATCGCCGCCGTGGTCCGGGCACGGGCAGTGCTCGGCGCACAGGTCGACGTAGTCGCAGAACTGTTCGGCGTGGCCCGAGCAGCCCTGTGCCGTTCCGTCCGCGGAGCAGGGCCCGCACCCCAGGACGCGCGTGAAGACGCGCAGGAAGGCGGCGGAGCCGAACAGCTCCCAGGCGGAGCAGTGGTGCGTGCTCACGAACTCTTCTCCCCGGGTGGTCCGGGGCCGGGTCGCTTCCCCAGCCCTCCGGAGAAGCGTGTGCGAGTACGTGAGACCTCAGGTGGCACTCCCGAGTCAACGGGAGACCTGGTAACAAACTATGACCGACGCGACTGAACTGTCAATTCTCGACCCTGGTCCTCAACGCATATAAATCCATTGAGATGGCCATCAAATGGACTTTGGAAACAATGGCCACTGGAGGCACAGGTGGAGGAGTCGGTGAAGGGGCAGGGGGAACCGGGGGCGTGCGGGTGGCATACGGGCGGCATGCGGGTGACATGCGGCCGGCATGTCGCTCCCGGTCCTTGATCGTTCCTGTCCGAGAGACTGCGGTGAGGCCCTGGAAGGGGTGGACGCGGCCGCGGGGGACGCGTCGCGAGAGAGGAACGGAGGTCGCCGGATGCCGGTGCGCAACCTGACGCCGCATGTGGTGACAGTCGTGGACGACGAGGCGAAGGTCATCGGCAGGTGGCCCGGCGCGGAGGATCCCGCCAGGGTCGAGGCCGAGCGGGTGCCCGTGGGACACCTGGACGACTCCACCTGCCCGGGGCCGGTGCCGCTGATCGCCGAACGGCGCACCCGGGCCAATCTTCCCGAGCCGAAACCCGGGGTGTGGCTCATCGTCTCGTCCGTGGTCGGCTTCGCCCACCCCGAGCGCGACGACCTGCTGATCCCCTCCGACCTGGTCAGGGACAATACCGGCGTGGTCACCGCCTGCCGATCGTTCGTGGTCAGCGGGCGGCGGCCGCAGAAACCGCCCGTGTCGAACAAGAGGAAAGGGGTCGGCCGAATCGACGGAACGACAAAACGGGCATAACTGGTCCGAGCATCATCTTTACCCACGGTATAGCGTTGTCCCCCACGAAACGAACAACGCCCCCGTGTGGAAAAGGACGCCGTGGACACTCCCCGCGTCGCCGTCGTGCTGGTCGGCCGCAACCCCACCCCGGCCCTGCTGTCCTCGCTCGCCCTGCCGGCCGACCGGATCGTCCTGCTGAGCAGCGACGGCACCCGCCGCCTGGCCGAACGCGCGGCCGCCGCGCTGGCCCGGCTCGCCCCCGACCGCACCGTCCGGGTGGAGGGGGTGGGACCCGACCCGCACGACCCGGCCGGGGTCGCGGCCGCCCTGGACCGGATCCGCCGCGACCACGGCACCGCCCCCCGCCACCTCGACTACACCGGGGGCACCACGGTCATGAGCGTGGTCGCGGCCCTGCACCGGTACGGGGGCGGGGCCGGTGGCGGGACCAGGACCGAGGGCGGGGGCGAGACCAGGACCGGAGGCGGGGACGGGGGTGAGGCCGGGACCGGGGCCCGGGCCGGGGTCCATGTGGACGCGGAGCCGCGGGTCCCGGCGCCGCGCTGCCACTACCTCGATCCCGCCTCCGACCTGCTGCGCCCCGTCGACCCCGCCGAACCGCCGCTGCCGATCGCCGACGACGGCATCGACCTGGGCGTCCTCGCCGAGCTCCACGGCGCCCGCTGGCTCTCCGACCGCGACCCCGCCACCGTGCGCGCCGCCCTGCGCGGTGGCGCCCGCGCCCTGCGCGAGGCCTTCCCCGGCCTGCACCCCACCGAGGTGCGCGGGGCCGTCAACGAGGCCGAGGTGCTGCGCCACCTGCGGCGCATCACCCGGGACCGGGACGGTGTGGAGGTGCTGGGGCCGCGCCGGGTCGCCGACCCGCGCCACCCCGCCGACTCCATCGCCGACTTCGACGCCCTGGTCCGGTTCCGGCACCGGGTGCTGTGTGTGGAGGTCAAGAGCGGGGCGGAGGAGGTGGTCGCCCGCGCCGGGTGGACCGTCGCCAAGGCCCGGCGCGTGTTCGGCAACATCGCCAAGGTGCTGTTCGTCCACGCCGGGCCCGCGGTGCCCGGGCTGCGCGAGCGCATCGCGGCGCACAACCCCGCGCTGAGTTCCTCCCAGGTCCAGGTGTGGAGCCTGGACGACCTGCGCGCCCGCCTGACCGACGCGGAGTCGCTGCGCAAGGCGTTCTTCCCCGGGCAGGCCGGGTCGGTGACGGGTGCGGCGCGGGGGCCGGCGGTGCCGGGGGCGGTGCCGGTGAAGCGGGCCGTGGAGCCGCCGGTGACGCGGCCGGCGGAGCCGATGCCCCGGTCCGTGGCCCGTACGGTGGCACCGGCCGCCCCGGTGTGCACGGTGACCGCGTCCTCCGCGGCGCCCATCCTGGTCACCGCGCTGGGCAGCAGCCGCCTGGGGCTGCTGTCGGCCGTGCACGCCCACCGGCCCGAACGCGCCCTGCTGCTCTCCTCCCGCCAGGGGGTGCGCGCGGGCGTGCGCGAGGCGGCGGCGCGCGCCCTGTACGCCGCCGAACACCCCGGTGCCCCGGTCCCGGACACGGACGGGCTGCGCGCCTCGGGACACCGCGACCGCATCCGGTTCGCCGCCGACCCGGTGGACGGCTCCAGCGCCGGATCCGTCGCCGACGCCGCGCACACCTGGATCGAGGGGATGCGCGCCGAGGACCCCGGACGGCCGGTGGTCGTGGACGTCACCACCGGCACCAAGGCGATGAGCCTGGGCCTGGCCCTGGCCGCCCGCCGCTCGGGGGCGTGCGTCGCCTGCCAGGTGGTGCGCGACCGCACGGTGATCTGCCTGACCCACGGCGGGGCCGCCGTCCAGGACCGGGCGGTGGTGGACTGGTCCCTCGTCCTGGACGGGTACGCGCCGCTGACCGGCCCCCTGGCCGACGCGGTGTGCCCGCAGGGCGCCGCGCAGGTCGACGTCCCCCTGGTGGCGGCCGCCGCCGAACACCTGGTCCGCGCGGCCGGCGGCCCGGTGGGGATGTGGGTCGACCGCTCCCTGGCCGACCCGCGGACCGCCGACACGGCCCGGGAGCGCCCCGTGCTGGTGCTCACCTTCGACGACCGCGCCCTGGGCCTGGCCGCCCCCGCCTGGAGCCGCCCCGTCCGCTCGGGCGCGGTCCGCAGGGTGAGCCGGGGCGCCTGGGCGCAGAGCGTCTCCGCGGCCACCGGCCACCTCAACCTGCGCTGCGACGTGGCCGGCAAGGTGATGGCGCTGACCCGGCCGGGCGGCGACGTGGGGCGGGCCGCCGAGCTGGTCGCCTGGATCACCCACGAGGAGCCGGAGGAGGACGGCGGGGGCGGCTCGGGTGGGGAGGGCGGCGGGAACGGCGGGAGCGGCTGGGGGTTCGGGGACCCGCAGCGGCCGGTGCTGGTGGTCGCCGACCCCGCGGCGCCGCCCGACCTGTGGGACACCGACGTCAGCACCCTGTGAGGGGCGGGTGTGGAGGAGGCGGGCGTCGCGGGTGGATGCTGCGGCGGGCGCGGGCGCGGGCGCGGGCGCGGGTGGCGGGCGCAGACGCGGGTGTGGCGGGTAGGTGCTGCGGCGGGCGCGGGTGTGGCGGGTGGGCCTGGTGGTGCTTATGTCCTCTTTGTTATCGAAGGGCGCCAACCGACGGCTTTCCGTTTCCGTCCATGAAGGATGACCACATCCCCCTTCTTCTCGGCGCGGCCCCCGCGCAGGAAACGGAGCCCCGCCATGCGGGACGCGACACGGCTCCTCGCCGTGACCCTGGCCCTCCTCCTCACCACGGGGTGCGCGATCCTCCCGTTCGTCCCCACCCCGACCGAGGTCGCCGAGGCCCTGACGGGGGACCGGACGGGGAACGCGAGCGGCGTCGCCGACCGGTTCACCGACCAGCGGATCCTCTGGTACCCCTGCTACAGCAGGGAGGAGGCCCGCGAGGGCCACCAGTGGGGCGCCGACCCTAGCTGGCTGCGCGAGCTCGAATGCGGCACCCTCCTGGTCCCCCTCGACCACTCCGACCCCCAGGGCCGCTCCCTGCGCCTGGCCGTGATGCGCGCCCCCGCCGACGGCCCGCCCGAGGAACGCATCGGCTCCCTGGTGATCAACCCCGGCGGACCCGGCGGATACGGCATCGAGACCCTGTACTACCGGCCGTTCTCCGACGAGATCCGTGTCTCCTTCGACCTGGTGTCCTTCGACCCGCGCGGCGTCGGCGCCAGCCACGGCCTGGCCTGCGGTGACTGGGAGGCCCTGTACGCCGAGATCGACGCCGCCGTCGCGGTCGGGGCCGACGACCTGACCGAGGACGGGCTCGCCGCCCTGGACGGGCGGGCACGCGCCTACGCACAGGACTGCGTCGACGAGGCGGGGGAGGAGTTCCTCGCCGCCATGGGCACCGTCAACGTGGTCCGCGACCTCGAACTCCTGCGCCGGGCACTCGGCGACGACGCCCTCACGTACGTCGGCTACTCTTACGGCACGCACATCGGTGCCCTGTACGCGCACCTGTACCCCGAGACCTCCCGCGCCCTGGTCCTGGACGGCGGCGTCGAGACCGACCACACCAACGCCGAGGCCGCCTATGAGCAGGCCGTCGGCTTCCAGGAATCCTGGGAGCACTTCGCCGAGTACTGCGTGTCCAGCGCGGACATGTGCCCCTTCGACACGGCCGACGGCGCCGGGCCGCTCATGGAGGACGTCCTGGACGGCCTGGACGAGGACCCCTACGAGATCGACGGGTGGCGGATCGACGCCGCCGCGTTCATGGACCTGGTCTCGGCCTCCCTGTACGACGAGTACAACTGGGACATCCTGGACGACGTCCTGTACGCCCTCGACACCGGTGAGGGGGGACAGAACCGGCTCCAGTGGTTCTACGACACCGTCTACTACACGTACACCGAGGACGAGGAGGAGCAGGCGTACTTCGACCAGGAGTCGCTGGCCACGATGACCGCGGTCAACTGCGCCGACCGCGCCGACCCGGTCGACCTCGGGACCTACCTGGAGACGGCCCGCCGCGAGGCCAGGGACGCACCCCTGTTCGCGGGCAACGTGTGGTTGCAACTGCCGTGCGCGTACTGGCCCGAGACCGAGGAGGCGCCCACCGGCTTCACCGCCCCCGATGCCCCGCCGCTGGTGGTCGTCGGCACGGTGGCCGACCCCGCCACCCCCTACGCCTGGTCCCGGGAGCTGACCGACCAGCTGGAG
>NZ_JBJJBV010000371.1:0-5411 GCF_045446735.1 Nocardiopsis protaetiae | reverse complement strand
CAGGGTGAGCTCGTGGTCGGGCACCCGGGCGTCCAGCGCCTCGGTGGTACCGACCTCGCAGCCGGGGGCGGCGTCGTACACGCCGGTCTCGGGGTCCTCGCGGGTCAGGACGTACCAGGCGGCGCCGCCCGCGGCGGAGAGCAGCAGCAGGGCGAGGACGACCACGCCGGCGGTGGCGCAGCCCCGGCTCTGCGGCTGGCTGGAGGGCACGGTCTCGGGCGGGTGCCCGGGGGGCATCACAGGGAGGCTCCGATCCGTTCGGCGAAGGCGACCGCGGTGGCCCGGCCCTCGTCGGGGGAGACGGGTTCGCCGCCGGTGACGGCCGTGTAGGAGACGCGGACCAGGAGGTTGTCGGACCGGAAGGCGAGTTCGGTGTCGCCGGAGCCGCCGCGCCACACCAGTGCCTCACCGGTGGACAGCTCCACGGCCTGGGCGTCGGCGGGGGCCAGCGCGGCGGCGGCCGCGTCCGCCCGGTCCTGGCCGGGGACGGTCTGATCTGCGGTGGGGTCGGTGAACAGGGCGGAGTACTCCACCCGCAGTACGCCCTGGCGCGCGGTGTCGGAGGTCCCAGCGGAGGTCCACCGGCACACGGTGCCCTCACCGCCGGTGAGCGGTCCGCGTTCGGCGAGGTCATGGACGGCGCCGGGCAGGTGCTCGTCGAGCAGCTCCCCGAGGTCGCCGCAGTCGGGTGCGGCGGTGTGGACATCCCCCGGGTGGGGTCGGTCCGGGTCGTCCTGTGCGGCCCACAGGCCGCCGCCGATCGCCAACGCGGACACCACCACCGCGCCCACCGCGATCACACCCGCCCGTGCGAGGGGACCCAACCGGTCACCGCCTCCCTGTCCGGTCGCCGATCGACCGAGGTGCGACGGCGGCCGCGGGTCGCGGCCGCCGTCGCGGTGGTCAGCCGACGACGATGTTCACCAGCTTCGGCGCGCGCACGATCACCTTGCGGATCTGCTTGTCGCCGATGAAGCCCTGTGCCTTCTCTGACGCCAGTGCGAGCCGTTCCAGTTCTGCCGGGTCGATGTCGGGCGCAACGGACAGCTTGTCACGGACCTTGCTCTGCACCTGAACGACACAGGTCACGGTCTCCTGGACCAGCAGGGCGGGGTCGGCCTGGGGCCAGTTGCCGACGGCGACGGTGCCGACGTGGCCCAGGCGCTCCCAGCCCTCCTCGGCCACGTAGGGCGCGAACAGGGACAGGGCGACGGCCACGAACTCGGCGGCCTCGCGCACCGCCGGGTCGGCGGCGCCGGGGCCGGAGTCGATGGCCTTGCGGGCGGCGGAGACCAGCTCCATGATGCGGGCGATGGCCACGTTGAACCGCTTGGCCTCGACCAGGGAGGTGACCTGGTCGATGGCGTGGTGGGTGGCGCGGCGCAGCTCGGCGTCGCCGGCGGCCGGGTCGGTGCCGGGCTTGGAGGCGGCCCCGGCCTCGTTCATCACCCGGTAGGCCCGGTTGAGGAACTTCTGGGCGGCGACGACGGACACGTCGGCCCAGTCGACGTCCTCCTCGGGCGGGCTGGCGAACAGCATGGTGAGCCGGACCGCGTCGACGCCGTAGGCGTCGATCTCCTTGCCCAGGTCGACACCGTTGCCCAGGGACTTGGACATGGCCCGGCCCTGGTTGATGACCTGGCCCTGGTTGGTCAGGCGGCGGAAGGGCTCGGTGAAGGACACCATGCCCAGGTCGTACAGGACCTTGGTGAAGAAGCGCGCGTACATCAGGTGCAGCGTCGCGTGCTCCTTGCCGCCGATGTAGTGGTCGACGGGGCCCCACTCGTTGACCAGGTCGGAGTCGAAGGGCGCGGTGTCCAGGCGCGGCGAGATGTAGCGCAGGAAGTACCAGGACGAGTCGACGAAGGTGTCCATGGTGTCGGTGTCGCGCTGGGCGGGGCCGCCGCAGGCCGGGCAGTCGACGTTGACCCAGTCGGTGGCCGAGGCCAGCGGGGACACGCCCTTGGGGGCCAGCTCGGCGCCCTTGAGCTCGGGCAGGGTGACGGGCAGCTGCTCGTCGGGGACGGGCACCTGGCCGCAGGCGGGGCAGTGGATGATGGGGATGGGCGTGCCCCAGTAGCGCTGGCGGGACAGCAGCCAGTCGCGCAGGCGGTAGTTGATGGTGCCCTTGCCGGTGCCGCGCTCGGCCAGGACCTCGATGATGCGCTCGATGGCCTCGGTCTTGGACAGGCCGTCCAGGGGGCCGGAGTCGCGCAGGCTGCCCTCGCCGGCGGTGGCCACGCCGGTCTCGGCGGGGTCGGGCTCGCCGGTCTCGACGACGACGCGCACGGGCAGGTCGAAGGCCAGGGCGAAGTCGAGGTCGCGCTGGTCGTGGGCGGGGACCGCCATGATGGCGCCGTGGCCGTAGTCGGCCAGGACGTAGTCGGCGGCCCAGACGGGCATGCGCTCGCCGTTGACGGGGTTGACCGCGTAGCGGCCCAGGAACACGCCGGTCTTGGGGCGCTCGGTGGTCTGGCGCTCGATGTCGGACAGCTTGGCGACCTCGGAGCGGTAGGCCTCGAAGGCCTCGCGCTGCTCCGGGGCGCACAGTTCGTCGGCCAGGTCGGCGTCGGCGGCCACCACGAAGAAGGTGGCGCCGTACAGGGTGTCGGGCCGGGTGGTGAAGACGGTGACCGGCTCCTCGCGCCCCTCGATGGCGAAGTCGACGTCGGCGCCGGTGGAGCGGCCGATCCAGTTGCGCTGCATGGCCAGGATCTCGTCCGGCCAGTTGCCGCCCTCCAGCTGGTCCATGTCGTCCAGCAGGCGCTGCGCGTAGTCGGTGATCTTGAAGTACCACTGGTTGAGGCTGCGGCGCACGACCTCGGTGCCGCAGCGCTCACAGCGGCCCTGGACGACCTGCTCGTTGGCCAGCACGGTCTGGTCCTTGGGGCACCAGTTGACCTGGCCGTCCTTGCGGTAGGCCAGGCCGCGCTCGAAGAACCGGGTGAACAGCCACTGGTTCCACTTGTAGTACTCGGGGTCGCTGGTGTGGATGCGCCGGGACCAGTCGACGGCGATGCCGTAGCGGCGGAAGGAGGCCGCCTGGGTCTCGATGTTGGCGTAGGTCCACTCGGCGGGGTGCGAGTTGTTCTTGATGGCGGCGTTCTCGGCGGGCAGGCCGAAGGAGTCCCAGCCGACGGGGTGCAGCACGTTGTCGCCGCGCTGGAAGCGGTAGCGGCCGATGACGTCGCCGATGGCGTAGGCCTCGGCGTGGCCCATGTGCAGGTCGCCGGAGGGGTAGGCGAACATGTCGACGACGTAGGTGCGGGGCCGGGTGTCACCGGGGTCCTCGTCGGCCTGGAACGGGAGTTCGGCGGCCCAGCGCGCCTGCCACTTGTCCTGGAGGGCGCGGGCGTCGTAGGTGTCGCCCGTCGTCTGGTCGCCGTCTACCGCTGTCATCGCTGCTTGTTCCCTCGGTTCGGTCCGGTCACATGCCCTGGGGAGCGTCGGCTGCCTTGGCCGAGCAGCACCTGCCCGACCCAGGCGGCACATCTGCCTGAGTCAGGCAGCAGTCCATCCCCTTCAGGTTATCGGCTGGCGGACCGGGGCGCGGACGGCTTTCCCACCCTGTGGACAACGTCCCCGGGCCGCCCCCTGGCGACCCCCGGTCGTCACACGGTGTCACCGGATGTCGCGTGAGATTACGGACCCCTTGCCCCTCCACACCGACCACCCGGTTTGTTACTCTGCCGTCAATCAGCAGTGAAAGTGGCGCAGAACACGCGACCCGGATCACATCCGGGTCCCGTTCCCTTGTCGTCCCTGGACACATCTGCCTGCGGGAGGCCCCATGCTCAACCTGTCCGTGGTCCTGGAGGACGGTGCCCGATCCGTCCCGGAGAAGGACTGCCTGGTCTTCGGAGATCTGCGCCTGAACTACGCGATCACCAACATGATCGCCAACCAGGTCGCCAACCTCCTCGTCTCCCGGGGGATCAAGCCCGGCGACCGGGTGGCCCTGGCCAGCCCCAACGTGCCGTACTTCCCCTTCGTCTACTACGGCGCGCTCAAGGCGGGCGCGGTGGTCGTCCCCCTCAACGTCCTGCTCACCCCGCGTGAGATCGCCTACCACCTGGAGGACTCCGGGGCCAAGGCGATCTTCGCGTTCACCGGCACCCCGGAACTGCCGTTGGGCGAGCGCGCCTTCGAGGCGTTCAACCAGGTGGACACCTGTGAGACCTACATCGACCTGCCCGCCTCCGCCGGGGCGACCGAGTCCACCATCGAGGGCGCCCAGACCCTGTGGAAGGCGCTGGAGGGCCAGCCCGGCGACTTCGAGACCATCCAGGCGAACTCGGACGACACCGCCGTCATCATCTACACCAGCGGCACCACCGGCAAGCCCAAGGGCGCCGAGCTGAGCCACAACAACCTGATGATGAACGCGGTCGTCTCCTCCGGCCTGGTCAACCCGCACCCGGACGGCCGCGACGTGGCCCTGGTGGTCCTGCCGCTGTTCCACATCTTCGGCCAGACCGTCATGCTCAACGCGGCCCTGTACCGGCACGCGACCCTGGTGCTGATGCCCCGCTTCGACGGCGACGAGGCGCTGCGCCTGATGGAGAAGGAGGGCGTCACCGGCTTCGCGGGCGTGCCCACCATGTACTGGGGCCTGCTCAACGCGGTGCGCTCGGCCGGGGAGGGCAAGTACGACCTCGAAGCGATCGCGGACAACATCGTCGACGCGGTCTCCGGCGGCGCGGCGCTGCCCGCCCAGCTCGCCCAGGACTTCCAGGACACCTTCGGCGTCGGCATCAAGGAGGGCTACGGCCTGTCCGAGACCTCCCCGGTGGCCTCGTTCAACAACCCCGCCGTCAAGGCCAAGACCGGTTCGATCGGTCTGCCGGTGTGGGGCGTGGAGATGAAGCTGATCGACCCGGAGTGGAACGAGGTCGTCGCGGCCGACGGCGAGGAGCCGGTCGGCGAGATCGCCATCCGCGGCCACCTGGTGATGAAGGGCTACCACAACCGGCCCGAGGTCAACGCCGAGGTGATCAAGGACGGCTGGTTCCGCACCGGCGACATCGCCCGCCGCGACGACGAGGGCTTCTACTTCATCATCGACCGCTCCAAGGACATGATCATCCGCGGCGGGTTCAACGTGTACCCGCGCGAGGTCGAGGAGGTCCTGATGGGCCACGACGCCGTGAGCCTCGCGGCGGTCGTCGGTGTCCCCCACGACAGCCACGGCGAGGAGATCAAGGCGTTCGTGATCCTCAAGGAGGGCGCCGAGCTCACCGCCGAGGCGCTGACCGAGTGGTCCAAGGAGCGTCTAGCGGCGTACAAGTACCCGCGTGTGATCGAGTTCCGCGAGAGCCTGCCGATGACCGCCACCGGCAAGATCCTCAAGCGCGAGCTGCGCGACTGACGCCCGTGGAGCACCGGCACCCGTAGAACGCGGAGAGGGGCGG
>NZ_JBJJBV010000370.1:0-5454 GCF_045446735.1 Nocardiopsis protaetiae | reverse complement strand
CCGCTTCTCGCTCTCCCGCACCGGATGCTCTCGCCACCGGGGCGGCGGGAGCGGTACAGGAATGAACAGGCTAAAAGCGCCGATAGTCCCTGATGTGCGGTTATGTGAATTTCTGCCGGAAGGTTTGCCGCGACATGTCAGTGTTTTACGCACCGTTCACAGGGCCGGCCACACCGGGAAACAGAACCCTGGAAAACGGCACGAGGCCCCGCCCCCAACCGGGGCGGGGCCTCTCGCGGGCCGCGTGCCGGGGGGCGTGCGCGCTGTCCGCGCCCGCTCTCGCGGACACCGCGCCACGGTTCCCGCGCCCGCCCGACCCGGGGGGTCGGACGGAGTCGTGACGGCCACAGGAGGCCGGGGGCGTCCCCGGGGCAAGGTGGGGGACGCCGGGACACCGGGACAGCGTGGGGGACGACCGGGTCGGTCCTCGGTTCCAGATGGTATGCGGAATCACCGCGGTCCGCCGGTGTTCGGGGACGGAGCCCGCGCCGCCACCCCCGGGACGCCTCCCCGACCTGCACCTCCCCGCCCCGTGACCACATCCGGCCACACCCCCTCCGGCCCCCGAGGGCTTCCCGAACGGCCGCGCGGGGGCGGTGGCCGGCACGGCTTATCCTGCTGCAATGACAGCGAAGGGCCGCCACCATGCCCCCTAAGCAGAAGCGCGGCGAGGCCACCGTCGAACGCCTGCTGGCCGCCGCCCTGGAGCTCTACGCCTCACCCGGGCGCCGGTCGTTCACCGTGAACGCCGTCACCGACGCCGGCGATGCCAGTCTGGGAAGCCTTTACCACCACTTCGGCAGCTTCGAGGGCCTCACCGTCGCCCTGTACCTGCGATGGCTGGAGCGCCTGTGCGACCGGATGCACGAGGCGGTGTTCTCCGCCCGCGACGCCCGCCAGGGGGTGCGGGCCCTGGTCGAGGCCTACCTGCGCTTCACCGTGGAGAACCCGGACGCGGCGTTCCTGCTGCACACCTTCGCCGCCTCCGGCCTGGACGAGGAGCACGTGCGGCGGATCCGCCGGGCCAAGGACGAACGGCTCGCCGGGATCATGGCGTGGGTGCGCGAACGCGTGGAGGCCGGGGAGATCGCGCCGATGCCGGGGTCCATGATCGAGGCGCTGGCGATCGGCCCGGTGGCGGAGGTGGCCCGGCGCTGGGCGTCGGACACCTACGACGTGGACCTGGCCGAGGCCGAACGCGTCCTGCCCGACCGCATCTGGCGCTCCCTGCGACCCGACCCGGAGTAAGGCCCGGGGGCCGGGCCGGGCTCCGGGCCCGCGGAGGCCTCCCGTGATGCGCGGACGGACGAATGGTCACCATGTCGTCTCATGGGGTTGTGCTTCCGCCATGAAAAACAGATACTTTTTCTAGAAACTTCTTCTGGAAGAAGTCCGTCCTCCTGCCCCCGAACCGATCGTCCCCTCCTCCGCGGCCGCACGCCCACCGCGGCCGCCGACCCCGAGTCCGGAGGACCACGACCGTGAACAACCCCGACCCGCACCCCGGCCAAGACCCGGACGCGGCCCCGCCACGGAACGGCTGAGCCCGTTCGGCGCGCCGTCACCGCGGGGGAGGACGGACCCCCGCGGGGCGGAGCGCCGTGCGCGCTCAGCCCGCCGACACCCCCTCCGACGTCATCGCCGGCGCCCCCGGGCGCAACCCCTCCACCGCCCTCCGGTGCCGGGCGAGCCGGGCCAGCTCACCGTCCATCCGCTCCAACTCCTCCAGCAGCAGCGGATCCAGGCAGGGCTCCACATCACCCTCGCCCCCGCACACGCACCCCAGAACGATCCGGATCACCCTGGTACCCAGCCCCGCCTCCAACAGGCGACGGATCCGGCGCACCGTCTCCACATCACCGGGCTCGTACACCCGCTGCCCCGCCGCCGTCCGCCGCGGCGCCAACAACCCCTGCTCCTCGTAATACCGGAGCAGCCGCACACCGACACCCGTCCGCGCGGCAAGATCCCCGATCCGCATTTCAGTGATCCGCACCACGTCCCCTTGCCCCTCTCACCGATGTCAGCTCCTAACGTCCTCGCATGACAGAGAACACCACGAACACCCCCGCGCCGCACACCGCCCCTTCACTTCCCCCCGTCTCCCGCATCGGCCTGGGCACCATGCGCTTCGCCGACGCCCCCCACCAGCGGGCCGGGGCCACCGCCCCCGTCTGGAACGCCCCCACCGACCGGGACACCCTCACCGCCCTCCTGCACCGGGCTCTGGACCTGGGCATCGACCACTTCGACACCGCCGACGCCTACGCCCTGGGCGAGGGCGAACGGCTGCTCGGGGAGGCACTGCGCGGCTCGGGCGCCACCATCGCCACCAAGGTCGGCGTCACCCGACCGAGCCCCACCGAATGGGTGCCGCTGGGCCACCCCGCCTACCTGCGCCAACAGGTCGAGGCCAGCCTGCGCCGCCTGGGCACCGACACCATCGACCTGCTCTACCTGCACCGCGTCGACCCGGACGTCCCGGTCGAAGACCAGGTGGAAGCCCTGGCACAGGCACAGCGGGAAGGCAAAGCACAGGCGATCGGCCTGTCAGAGGTCGACGTCCCCACCCTGGAACGCGCCCACGCCGTCACCCCGATCTCCGCCGTCCAGAACCTCTACAACCACACCGCCCGCGACCACGACCCGGTGGTGGACCGCACCGCGGAACTGGGCATCGCGTTCGTACCGTTCTTCCCGGTCGCGATGGGGGAGCCGGCGGCCGCCTCCCCGGTGGCCGAGATCGCCGCCGAGACGGGGGCGACGCCCGTCCAGGTACAGCTGGCCTGGCTGCTACGCCGGGGCGCCCACATCCTGCCCATCCCGGGCACGACCTCGGCCGACCACCTCGCGGAGAACGCGGCGGCCGCACGGCTGGAACTGTCCGACGACCAGGTCCGCCGATTGAACGCCCGGCACCCCTCGAAGGACTGACCCGGAGACGGCCCCGTGCCGGTTCCGAGGCCGAAGCCGACCACGGGACCGGTCGGTTCCGCCCCTACGTCCGCCGCGACTCCGACGACCGCTTCCGGGAGGTCGTGGGCGCGGGCGGATTCGTGCTCCTGGCCGGCGGCCGAACCGGACTGGTGAACCTCGGGGGGACAGCTCCGCGAAGAAGAAGAAGCGGTGGCACCCAGCACTGCACTGCACCGTTGCGGGGCCTGAAGTGCGGCGCAACGATCACCGACGGCGTCACGGAGTCGCCATCCGCATCCACCGCCTCACGACCGTTCGCCGCAGGGGTCACCTTCCACCACGTCCGACACCACCGACTCCGTTCATTCGGACAGGTGGGCCAACAACAGCTCGGTGAGACGCTCGGGGGCGCGCAGAGGCAGGTAATGGTCGGTACCCGGGATCACCTGACCACGGGCGCCGGGGATACCGGCGACGAGCCGCTTCGCGATCACAGCGATCTCAGGGTGATCATGGTCGCCGTGGACGACCAGCGTCGGCGCGGCGATGTCGCCGAGGCGTGCTTCGGCGTCGGGGTGTGGTGAGGGCGTGCAGTACCGCTCGCTCACGATGCGCCGGTGGGAGTTGTCGTCCACCATCTCTTCGATCAGTTCCCCGCCGGGAGCCGTCCGGCCCAGGGGAGCCCACACCGACAGCTCAAGCCGGGCCAGCTCCTCCGCGTCCCGCTCTCGGCGGGCCGCGTCATAGGCCGCCGAATCCGGATCCTCCGGCCACACATGCCCACCGACCGAGCTGCCGACCAGACCCAGCGCCTCCACCCGGTCGGGATACGCGAGGGCGAAGTCCAGCGCGGTCTCCCCGCCCATACTCAAACCCACCAGCGAGGCCCGGCGCAGACCGAAGTGGTCGAGGACCGCCCGAAGATCCTCGACATCGCTGAACGGCCGTTCCGGGGTCGTAGAGCACCCCAGGCCGCGGGCGTCGAAGCGGAACACCTGGTGGTGCCGGGCCAACTCCGGTGCGACGTCATCCCACAGGCGAGAGTCCATACCGGCGCCGTGCAGCAGCACCACCGGGCGGCCGGAGCCACTGTGCTCGGCCCACAGCCGGCCACCTCCGGAGACGGGAATGCGGACATCGGTGACAGGCGGGGCAGCCGGTCCGGTGTTCGTCGTCATGCCGCGATCATCCCAGAGAGCCCGCCCAAGATGTGGCGAATCGAAGGAACACCCGGGGAGACCACCAAAGGTTTGGTCGCCCTGCCGACCCAGGGCCGGTCATAACAGGTCTTTCCGGGTCGGTCAGACATCGAGACGCCCCAGTGACGCACCCCGGAGAAACCCTTGAGGCGCCGCCCGGACGGGGTGAGGGGTCCAATGGCGGCGGCGGGCTCTGGCGAGGGAACGTTGGTGTTTGAGCCGGTTGTGCGCCGAACAGAGGGGTTGGAGGTTGTCGGCGCGGGTGGGGCCGCCCTGGAAGAACTCCACGATGTGGTCGGCCTGGCAGTGGCGCAGTGGGCGGTCGCAGCCGCTGGGCCAGGCGCAGGTGGTGTGGCGGGCGAACGCCGCAGCGCGCATGCCGGGGGAGGCCATGCGCCGTTCTTCCCCCACGTGGGTGACGACCCCGTCCTTGGTGACGGCCAAGGGGCGGAGGGTGCCCCGGGTCAGCCATTCGCGCAGGACCGAGACGGGCAGGGGCTGCCCGGTGTCGGTGGTGGCCGCCTCGCCGGTGGTGGGGTCGCCGGCCAGGACGGTGTCGGGCACGGTGACCTGCAACCGCACCACCGGGGTTTCGGACTCGGTGCAGGCGTGGTGGGTGTGGGCGACGTCCATGGCGGTGAGGAACGCGTCGTAGACCCGCCGCTGCCGTGACCGCTCATCCCCGGGCAGGGTGCCCTCCTCCGGGGGCAGGGTGTAGGAGTCCAGGCAGGCCTGGAGGCGTGCGGCGTCGGCGGCCGAGCCCCAGGCGGAGAAGAGGAACTTGCCGTTGGGGGTGATGTCCAGGCGGGCGCCGCGTTCGGCGTGGGCGCGGGCGTGGTCGTCCTCTAACCGGTCGGGGAGCAGGGCCGCCTGCAACCGGGCGGCGTGGCGGCCGATCTGGGCCACCGACAACACGCCGCCGTTCCAGCGTGTGGCGAGGATGTCGGCCTCCATCACCTCCCGCAACCGGTCGGGGTCCAGGGGCTCGATCCCGTCGGGGAAGGTGGCGTCCTCCAGGGCCTCGACGGCCTTGTCGGTGGCTTTGACCACCGCCACCGCCTCGTCGAGAGAGTACGTCCCGTCGTGGAACGCGGCCTCGGTGGCGGGGAGCCGGCCCTGACTGAAGGTTCGGGCGAGGTTGTACAGGTCGGCGGCCTGACGGGCGGGGATGCGGCAGGCGTGGGTAAGCCACTGAGCCTTTTTCATCCTGAAGGTGCAGGTCACAGCCCCGTACCGGTCTCCCTGAAGCCCTTCTGAACAGCAAGAAGCCCCTGGTAGATGGATTAACGACCAAGAAAACCCGCCCCACCAGAGGCTCCACATGCTGTTCTACCGTGCC
>NZ_JBJJBV010000037.1:0-38791 GCF_045446735.1 Nocardiopsis protaetiae | reverse complement strand
GGGCGGCGGCGAGCCCGGGCGGGGCCTCGTCGAGCAGGGCGCCGATCCCGGCCCGGTGCTCCAGCAGCAGTTCGGCGGCCGTGTCGGGGGGCAGGGCGCGGTGGCAGCGGTGGGCGAGGGCGGCCAGTTCCAGGCCCAGCAGGTCGGTGTCCAGGGCGGGGACGCCGTCCAGGCGGGAGGCGGGCCACCAGCGGGCCGCCCAGTGGCCCAGCGCCAGCGCGGCCAGGGGGCGGGCCAGGTCTCCGGGGTCCGCGGGAACCCGGACGGGGGCGGTGCCGGCGGCGGCGACCGCGCGGGCGGTGTCGGGGCCGTAGAGGTCCCACAGCCAGCCCTGGGCAGCGGACACGTCGTCCAGGTGCGCGTCGGGGAGGTCGGTCGTGGTGACGTCCGGCCAGGTCAGCAGCCCGCCCTCGGCGTCGACCACCGAGGACGCGAACACGGGCGGGGCGGCCGGACGGTCCACCACGGCGACGGTGACGCCGCCTTCGACGGCGGTGATCTCCACGTCGGTCATGCCGTCACCCCGCGAACGCCGAGGGCGGCGGACCGCCCGTGCCGGGACCGGAGGACAGGGAGGGGTCGGTCGCTCATGCGGCGCTCCCGGAGGCGTCGGCGGCCCCGTCACCGGGGACGGTCAGGGAGCGCAGCACGGCGCGCACGCGGGCGCGGTGGTCGCGCAGCACCGAGTAGGCGATGCCGTCCAGCAGCGCCCACAGCTCCGCGGTGTCGGACACCGGAACCGCGTGGGCGTCGCGGCCGTGCAGGCGCGCCCACAGGCGGCGCACGTAGGCGGTCCACGGGTCGCGCAGGGCGCGGGCCAGGTCGGCGAACGGGCCCTGTTCCGCCGCGGGGTCGACGGTGGCGCGGCGGGCCCGGGACACCGACGACTCGCGCCGCCAGCGCCGGTCCACGACCCGGTGCGCGGCGGTGGGGCCGGCGTCCCGGCCCAGCGGGTCCAGGCCCACGGCCAGGCGGCCGCCGACCAGGAGCGCGACGCGCAGGGACTCCTCGGTGAGCCCGAGCGGCGCGCAGGCGCGCGCCACCTCGGCGTCCACCAGTTCGGGCACCGGCGGCAGGTCGTCGTGGCCGGGGGCGCGCAACAGGGTGAAGACCCGCTCGTAGACGCTGCGGTCCAGCGGCGCGGGCAGGGCGGTGGTGGAGGCCCCGGCGCCCACGGCCGGCGGCGGCGGAACGGCGGCCGCGGTCAGACCCAGGTGCGCGGGTGCGCCGACCCGGCCCCACCCGGAGGCGGCCCCGACCCACAGCGCCGCGCCCAGCGCGCCGCCCCGCGCCCCGTCGACCAGTTCCGCGAACGCCTCCGCTCCCCCACCGTCCGGGCACCCGTCCAGCACCGCGTCGGCGAGCGCCCGCACGTCCGCCCCCGGCACGACCACCGGGGCCGCTGCGGCCGCCGAGACGGATGAGTCCATCGAGGCAGGTGTGACCTCCGGGGCGGACATGCTGACCGGAGCGGATGCGTCCACCGTCCCGGGTGCGACCGCCGGGGTGGATATGCCCCCTGGGGCCGGTGCAACCTCCGAGGCGGATGCGGCCGCCGGGGCAGATGTGCTGATCGAGACGGATACGTCCGCCGTCCCGGATGCGACTGCTGGGGTGGATGTGCCCGCCGCCCCCGGCGCGACCACCGAGGAAAAGGGCCCACCGAGGCAGGCGCGACCTCTAGGGCAGATGCGTCCGTGACCGGTGTGACCTCCGAGGCGGATGTGCCCGCCATCCCCGATGCGATCGCTGAGGCAGGCATGACCGTCGCGGCGGATGTGTCGGTCGGGGTAGATGCGCCCACCGGTCCGGGGGTGTCGGCCACGGCGGCCGGTCCCACCGATGGGCGTGTGTTCGGTGCGGGGGGTGCCGGCAGGGGGCGGGACTTCCAGGCGTGGGTGAGGGCGGCGGCGACGGTGCGGGCGCGGGCGGGGTCGCTCAGGTGCTCGCGGAGCGCCGCCACCGTGCGGCCGCCGTGGTCGGCCGCCTCCAGGACGGCGGCGCGGGCGACCTCCTCGGCGCCGGGTCCTCGGGGGTCCCCGTGCTCGGTCGCGAGTTCGAAGCAGCGCTGGAAGTACAGGTCCTGCGGGTTGCCCTCGACCACCTTCAGCGCCCGGCGCGCCTTCTTGAGCAGCGCGAACCAGCGGGCGGTGGCGACCAGGCGCGGCCCGTCGGCGAGCAACAGCCCGGCCGCCAGGTCGGCGGCCCGGGCGGTGAGCAGGTCCCCGGCCAGGTCGGGGCGCAGTACCGGCCGCAGCACCAGCGGCAGGACGACCAGTTTCACCGTGCGGGTGAGCGGGGCGCCGTCGGGGCCGCTCAGCGGTTCCAGGCCGGGCCCGAGCGCACGCCAGGCCCGGTCGATGACCTGCGACCGGGGGCGGAGGCGTTCGTCGGGGATCTCCGGCACGCCACGACGATACCCGGCGCCCGC
The DNA here is from genome assembly GCF_045446735.1 of Nocardiopsis protaetiae. Classification (NCBI taxonomy): domain Bacteria; kingdom Bacillati; phylum Actinomycetota; class Actinomycetes; order Streptosporangiales; family Nocardiopsidaceae; genus Nocardiopsis; species Nocardiopsis protaetiae. The sequence goes on along the minus strand of NZ_JBJJBV010000037.1, from coordinate 36,360 downwards.
ACACCGGTTCCGCACCGAACCTGGGATCGGTAGGCGGCGGTCCCGGTGTCGACTGTTCCCGACAGCAAGATCCGATCGCCGAGGAGGCGTCCCATGACCGTGGTGAAGGCGATTCTGCGCCTGGTTTTCGTCATCGAGGTGCTCATCGCACTCGGGCTGCTCGGCGGCTATGTGTGGCTGGGGCTGAACTCCCCGGCGAACGCGTTCCTCAGCCCCTGGGAGACGTACATGGGGATGGCCATCGCCGGCGGCGTCCTACTGATGACCTCCTTCTTCACCCTGAGAATCGTCTCCTCTCTGTCCGGGCTCGGCGGCGCGAAGGCGATGGCGAACGCCCCCATCGCGATCGGCACCGTCACCGACTGGCGCCGCACCGGGCTGACCGTCAACGACAACCCGCAGATCGCCATCACCCTGGACGTGGAGACCCCCGAGGGGTACCGGTTCACGGCCGTGGCCAAGGAGCTGCTCGACCCGGCCGAGGTCGGCCTGCTGGAGTCCGGCGCCACCCTGCCGGTGCGCTACCGCCCCGACCGCCCCGGCGTGGTCGCCATCGACCGCAGCGGCGACCGGGCGGCGGCGCAGGCGGCCTTCGACGCGGTGATGCTGCGGGCCGGGCTGACCACCCCGCGGGCGCTGGAGATCGCCGCGCACGGGATCCCCGCCCAGGGTGTGATCACCGAGGTCCGCCCCACCGGGAACCTGGTCAACGGCAACCCGGAGATGGACGTCGAGGTCGCTGTCACCCGGCCGGACGGGAGCGTCTTCCACACCCGAACGGTGAAGCGGCTGCCCGCCCGCCTGTCGACGTCCCTCCAGGTCGGCCGTGTGGTCACCGTCCACTACATCCCGGGGCAGGAGGACGAGATCACCATTCAGACCGCCGCCAACCCCGGCGTCCACTGATCCGGGTGCCGAAAGCGGCCACCCCGCCGCGTTCCCCACCGGGAAGGGCCTTCGGTACGCTGTTCCGTCGCCGGACGGAACGCGGGCGCACGAGCAGGCGCAGAACACGAAGGCTCTGGGAGGACACATGTCGGTCGGAGAGCGGCTCCGGGTCCCCATCGGGGCCGCGCCCGGGTGGTCGACCGCCCCCGACGCCCGGCGGGTCCTGGTGGTGGCGCACACGGTCACCGCGCTGACGAGAATCCTCGACATCATTCCGCTCCTGGAATCCGACCCGCGGGTGCAGCTCGTCTTCACACGGGCCCGGACCTCGAACTTCCGCGAGGGGGTCACCGAATTCCTCACCGACATCGGCGCGGTGGTGGCCCCCTGGGAACAGGTCGTGGACGAGGAATTCGACCTCGCCGTTTCCGCGAGCTACGGCGACGACCTGCACCTGATCAAAGCCCCGATGGTCGTTTTCTCCCACGGGGCCGGGTATAATAAGCTGATGAAGCCGGAAAGCCGGAAAGCCGGAAAGCCGGAAAGCCGGAAAGCCGGAAAGCCGGAAAGCCGGAAAGCCGGAAAGCCGGAAAGCCGGAAAGCCGGAAATCGACCGGGAATTCCCCGAGGAAACGGGCCCCGGCCCCGCACCCCACCCCGACCCCGTCTTCGGCCTCTCCCGTGAGACCCTCCTGCGCGACGGCGCCGTCATCCCCCAGACCCTCGTCCTCTCCCACACCGAACAGCGCGACCGCCTCGCCGCCGCCTACCCCGAGGCCGTGGACTCCGCCGTCGTCGCCGGCGACCCCACCTACGACCGCATCCTCGCCGGACTCCCCTGGCGCGACCGCTACCGCGCCCACCTGGAGACCGGCGACCGCCGCCTGCTCCTGATCAGCTCCACCTGGGGCCCCACCTCCCTCCTCGGCGCCCGCCCCGACCTCCCCCTGCGCCTGCTGGAAGAGCTGCCCGTCGACGAGTACCGCGTCGCCCTGGCCCTGCACCCCAACGTCTGGCACGGCCACGGCCCCTGGCAGGTGCGGGCCTGGTTGGCCGACGCCGAACGTGCGGGGCTGCGCGTCCTGCCTCCCCGCAGCGGCTGGCAGGCCGCCCTGGCCGCGGCCGACCACGTCATCGGCGACCACGGGTCGGTGACGTTCTACGGCGCCGCCCTGGGCACCCACACCATGCTCGGTGCCTTCCCCGACCACGAACTGGCGGCCTCCTCCCCCATCGCCGGGTTCGGGCGCGCGGCGACCCGGCTCGACCCGGACGCGCCCCTGCTCCCCCAGCTGGCCGCGGACGCCGCCCGGCACACCCCGGACCGGTTCGCCGCCACCACCCGCCTGCTGACCTCGATCCCGGGCGGGTCGGCGGCGGTGCTGCGGTCGACGTTCTACAAGCTCCTCGACCTGGCCGAACCGGCCCGGCCGGTACGCGTCGCCCCGCCCGAGCCGCCGGTCGCGTACCGGCGGGGGTGGCCCGACACCGCGGACGTCCCGCCGCTGATCGCCACCGCCGAACCCGACCCCGCCGACCCGGCCGCCGTCCGGGTGGCCCGGCACCCGGCCGATCCGGTCTCCACCGGTCGGCTGTCGCTGCGCCGCCCGCACACGGTCGTGCACGCCGACGAACCGCAGACGCGGTGGCGCGACGCCGCCGACGTGGTGCTGTGCGGGCCCGCCGACGGCGACCCGTGGCGGCGGCTCACCGACGCCCTGGCCGCGCTGCCCGACGCCCGGCTGGCCGCCGAGGCCGACGGGGACGCCTGCCTGGTGCTGGACCGCGACGGCGTCCGCCACCGGCTGGTCCCGCGGGGCGCCGCCGCCCCGGACCCGACCGCGTACGCGTCGGCGTTCCTGCGGCTGCGCCGCACCGTCGCCGGACCGGACGGGCTCGTGTGCACCGTCCGGCTCGGAGACCGCACGATCCGCGTCGCGGTGGAGCGCCTCGGCCCGTGAGCAGCCCCTGGCCGCCGGTGGTGAAGCGCTTCGACTCCGGGGCAGTCTCCCGCCGCGCAGCCCGACCGCCGGTGGTGAAGCGCTTCGACCGCTGAGCAGTCCCCGGCCGCACAGCCCGACCGCCGATGGTGAAGCGCTTCGACTCCGGAGCGGCCCTTGGCCGCGGCGACCTGGCCGCCACCCGTCACCGACCACCGGGCATCCGAGAGGCCCCGGGCCCCACCCGAGCACCGGACGGAGCCCAGGGCCCGAGCGCTCAGCCCAGGTCTGCGATCCGGGACCGCACCCGCGCCGCCTGGTGGCGGGCCCTGGCCCGCGTGTAGTGCTCCAACGCCGTTTCCAGGGCCGCGCGGGTGGCGGCCCGGTCCACCGGCTCCAGGGCGTCGGCCCGCTTGACGTACATGTCACCGATCCGGCGGTCGTCGCCGAGTTCGGTGTGCAGTTCGACCGCGATGGCCCACTGCTCCAGGGCCTGGTCCAGGTCGCCGCAGGCCAGCAGCAGGTCGCCCAGGGCGGCGCCGACCCGGGCGCGGTTGTGCAGGTCGTCAGGGCACTTGAGGACCACGAGGTTGCGGGCCCGGAACAGCAGCTCGCAGGCGGCGTCGCGGTCCCCCTGCTCCAGGCGGACCTGGGCGAGCTTGCGGGCGGCGTTGAGCACGGCCCGCGGGTCGAGCGGTTCGGTGGCCTCGGCGACGGCCAGCGCCTCCGCGAACCGTTCGGCGGCCGGGGCCGGGCGCCCCTCCTCGCGTTCCACGTCGCCGACGGCCTCCAGCGCGGTGAGCAGCACCAACGGCTGTGCCGGTTCGACCTCCCGGGCCAGTTCCAGGGCCCGTTCGGCGTCCTCGCGCGCCTGTTCCAGGGCGTCGTCGCGCCGGTAGGCGATGGAACGCTGCACGCACAGGCGGGACAGCCGGGCGGGCGACAGGTGGTGGGTGCCCAGGGTGTGCCGGAGCAGCTCGGTGTGGGTGTCGACCACGTCGGCGAACAGGCCCGAGGTGAACCAGTACGCCCACAGGTGTTCGCACAGCTCGGCGGCGCGCCGGTACTCGCCGCGCACCGCGGCGTGCATGACGGTGGCGCGCAGGGCGGCCCGGTCGGGGGCCAGGGCCAGGCGGGCGGCCTCCCCGTCCTCGAAGCGGACTCCCGCCGCCTCGGGGAACGCCGAGTCGTGGTCGAGGTCGGCCTGGAGCCAGCGGCCGGGCAGCAGCGCCCGGTGGGCGGCCGCGGCCAGCTCGAAGTAGTGGTCCAGGACCCGCCCGAACACGGCGGCCCGGTCGTGGGCCCGCAGCCCCAGCTCGCGCTGGGCGCGGGCGGTCCGGAACCGGTACCTGTCCCGCGGCACGCCCTCCTCCCGTACGCCCTCCTCCCGCACGAGGGTGAGGACGTCCCCCTCGACCAGGGCCGCCAGCAGGGTTCGGGCGTCCTCGCCGGACAGGACGCGGGCGGCCACGGCCGCCCCGAAGTCGGTCTCGGGGTGGCAGGACAGCGCCACGGCCGCCGCCCGCACCGGCGCGGGCAGACCCGCGCCCTCGCCCTCCCCGTCCTCCCGGTCGGCCGAGACCCGGACGGGGGCGATGAGGCTCCGGTGCACGGCGGCCAGCGCGTCGGCGGCCTCCCGCCGGCGCAGCCGCCGGATGTTGCGCCCCACCTGCAAAAGCAGGTGCGGACTGCCTCCGGTGTAGTCGACCAGGTCCTCGATCAGGCGGCGTTCCTCGTCGGTCTCGGGTGCCATCCCGGCCTTGGCGCACAGCAGTTCCACGGCGTGCTCGGCCGCCAGGGCGCCGATGCCGATCCACTCGTCCCGCACGTGCGGCAGGACCTCGTCGAACTCGAAGTCGTGGGGGGTCGCCACGACCGTGAGGCTGCCCGGGGAGGTGGAGACGAAGGGCAGGACGTCGTTGACCCCGGCCGGGGCGTCCACCAGGACGGCGACGGCGCCCCGGTCGGCGAACTCCCCCTGTAGGCGGGCGCGCCTCTTGCGCTGCCCGGCGGGGATCTTCTCGACCCCCATCTGCCGCAGGATCTCGTTGACGGACTCGGCCACCCCGTCGCGTTCGACGTCGGCGAAGAAGTAGCCGCCCCGGAAGCGCCGCGGGTCCCGGACGAAGACCTCGTGCAGGACCTTGAGCCCGAACGCGGTGGCCCCGCTGCCGCGGGGTCGCCTGGACGACGAGGATCCGGGAGTGCGCGCCGTCCTCCAGGGCGAATTCGCGGGCCCGCTCCAGCTCCCCGCCGCGGTTGACGAACAGGGGCGGGGCGGGGACGGCGTAGTGCGGACCGGCGTCGTCCCGGGGCCCGGTCATGTTGACGGTGATGTCGCGCCCCATCACGGAGGTCCCGCCGCTGACGTCGCCGATGCTGTTCTCGGTGCGGGAGGGTCCGGGCCGTTCGTCGCTCAAGGTGCCGCCTCACGGGTGTCGCGCTGCCGGGGGTACCGGCAGCCTACCGACCCGGTCCCGCACGGTCCCCCGTCCGCCCCGGAGCGTGACCGTTTCCGGCCACGGTTCCGGGCCTGGCCGGGGCACTGGCCCGGAGGCGAACGGTGCCCTAGCCTGTGCGCGGCAGCATTCACCCCCGTAAGAACCGTGGTGAGCATGAACGACGTCAAGCCCCGTCCCCTCGGCGATTCCGACCTGTGCGTCTCCCGGCTGTGCCTGGGCGGGAACGTGTTCGGGTGGACCGCGGACGAGCCGGCCTCCTTCCGTGTCCTGGACGACTACGTCGCGGGCGGCGGCACCTTCGTGGACACCGCCGACGGCTACTCCGCCTGGGCGCCCGGCCACCGGGGCGGCGAGTCCGAGACCGTCATCGGGCGCTGGCTGGCCGACCGGGGCCGCCCCGAGGGCCTGGTGGTGGCCACCAAGGTGAGCGAGCACCCCGAGTTCCGGGGCCTGTCGGCGGCGAACGTCCACGCCGCCGCGGACGCCTCCCGCGAGCGTCTGGGCGTGGACGCCATCGACCTGTACTACGCGCACTTCGACGACGCCGCCACCCCGCTGGAGGAGAGCGCCCGCGCCTTCTCCGAGCTGGTGGAGGCGGGCAAGGTGCGCCACATCGGCCTGTCCAACTACACGCCCGACCGCATCCGCGCCTGGCTGGACATCTGCGCCGACCAGGGCCTGCACGCCCCGGTCTGCGTCCAGCCGCACTACAGCCTGCTGGAACGCGGTGTGGAGGAGGCGCTGGTGCCGCTGGCGCGGGAGCGCGGGCTGGCCCTGCTGCCGTACCACGGGCTGGCGCGCGGCTTCCTCACCGGCAAGTACCGGCCGGGCGGCCCGGCCGTGGACAGCCCGCGGGCGGGCCGGGCCTCGGCGTTCCTGGAGGACGAGCGGGCGCTGCGTGTCCTGGCCGCCCTGGACACGGTGGCGGAGCGGCTGGGCGTGGCGCAGGGCGCGGTGGCCCTGGCCTGGCTGGCCGACCGGCCTACGGTCGCGTCGGTGCTGGCCAGCGCCCGCAACCCCGAGCAGCTGGCGGATCTGCTGGCTGTCGACTCGCTGGTGCTGGACGAGGAGTCCACCGCCCTGCTGACCGAGGCCTCCGCGGCCTGAGATCTCGCAGGCCGGGGCTTCGAGCTCCGGCCCGCACCTCACCGCCCCCGCCGGTGCCGCCGTGCGGCTCAGTCGGCGTCGTCGAGGAGTTCCCGGACCAGCTCCCCCACCCGGTCCACCGCGAGCAGGAACCCGTCGTGCCCGTACGGGGAGGAGATCACCCGCGCCCGCCCCGGCACCGGCAGGTGCCGGGCGATCTCCTCCTGCTGCGTGAGCGGGTACAAGTGGTCGGTGTCCACGCCCGCGACGAGGGTGCGTTCGGGCATGTCCTTGAGGGCGCGTTCGATCCCGCCCCGGTCCCGGCCGACGTCGTGCCCGTTCATGGCCTCGGTGAGCACCACGTAGCTGGCCGGGTCGAACCGCCGGGCGAGCTTCCACGCCTGGTGGTCGAGGTAGGACTCCACCGCGAACCGGCCCCCGCGCCCCGGTTCCTCCCCGTCCTGGGGGCGGCGGCCGAACCGGGTGTCGAGCTCGCCCGCGCCGCGGTAGGTGACGTGGGCGATGCGCCGGGCCACCCCGAGCCCGTCGACCGGGGCGCGGCCGGTGACGTGGTAGTCGCCGCCGAACCAGTCGGGGTCCGAGCGCACCGCGTGCAGCTGGGGCGAGGTCCAGGCGATCTGCCAGGCGGTGGTGGCCGCCGGGCAGGCCAGCACCAGCGCCCGGTCCACCCGGTCGGGCAGGGTGAGCGCCCACTCCAGCGCGCGCATCCCGCCCATGGACCCGCCGACGACCGCCGCCCAGCGCTCCACCCCCAGCGCGTCGGCGACCGCGGCCTCGGCGCGGACGGTGTCGCGCAGGGTGATGGGCGGGAACCGGCTGCCCCAGGGCCGCTGGTCGGGTGCGGTGGAGGAGGGGCCGGTGCTGCCCTGGCAGCCGCCGAGGATGTTGGGGGCCACCACCAGGAACCGGTCGGTGTCCAGGGCCAGGCCCGGGCCGACCAGCCCGTCCCACCAGCCCGGGGTGGGGTGGCCGGGCCCGGCGGGACCGGCGACGTGGGAGTCGCCGGTGAGGGCGTGCAGGACCAGGACGGCGTTGTCCCGGCGTGTGTTGAGCCTGCCCCAGGTCTGGTAGGCGATGCGCACCCCGGGCAGGGCCTGCCCCGATTCGAGTTCCAGGGGTGCGGGCAGGTGGACCCGGCGGCGCTCGCCGAGCGGGTCGCCGTCGCGCCACCCCCCGGCGGGGCCCTCGCGCAGGGGGCCGTCCCACCGGGTGGCGGGACGGCCGGGGGTGGTGGTCACCGCAGCGCCCGCGCCGCCCGGAAGCCGAGTTCCAGGTCGGCCTTGAGGTCGTCGGCGTTCTCCAGCCCGACGGCCAGGCGGACCAGGCCGGGGGTGACGCCCGCGCTCAGCTGCTCCTCGGGGGTGAGCTGGCTGTGGGTGGTGCTGGCCGGGTGGACGATGAGGCTGCGCACGTCGCCGATGTTCACGAGCTGGCTGAACAGCTCGGTGCCGTCGACGAACGCCTTGCCCGCGTCCACACCGCCGCGCAGGTCGAAGGAGACCACCGCGCCCGCGCCCCGGGGCAGGTACCGGGCGGCGAGTTCGTGGTGGGGGCTGGAGGGCAGGCCCGCGTAGTAGACCTTCTCGACCTCCTCCTGCTCCTCCAGCCAGGTGGCCAGGGCCAGGGCGTTGTCGACGTGGCGCTCCACGCGCAGGGAGAGCGTCTCGACCCCCTGGAGGATGAGGAACGCGTTGAGCGGTGCGATGGCCGCGCCGGTGTCGCGCAGCAGCTGGACCCGGAGCTTGGCGGCGTAGGCGCCCGCGCCCAGGGCCTCCCAGTAGCGCAGCCCGTGGTAGCTGGGGTCGGGCTCGCTGAACCCGGGGAAGCGCTCGGGGTCGGCGCCGAAGTCGAAGGTCCCGGCGTCCACGACGGCACCGGCGATGGTGGTGCCGTGCCCGCCCAGGTACTTGGTGGCCGAGTGCACGACGATGTCGGCGCCGTGCTCGATGGGCCGCAGCAGGTAGGGGGTGGGCACGGTGTTGTCGACGACCAGGGGCACACCCTGGCCGTGGGCGGTGTCGGCGACCGCGCGCACGTCCAGGACGTTGCCGCCGGGGTTGGCCAGGGTCTCGGCGAAGTACAGCTTGGTGGTGGGCCGGGTGGCGGCGCGCCAGGCGTCGGCGTCGTCCTGGTCCTGGACGAAGTCCACCTCGATGCCGAGCTTGGGCAGCGTGTAGTGGAACAGGTTGTAGGTGCCGCCGTAGAGCAGGGCGCTGGAGACGATGTGGTCGCCCGCCTGGACGAGGTTGAGGACGGCCGCGGTGACGGCGGCCGAACCCGAGGCGAAGGCGACGGCGGCGACGCCGCCCTCCAGGTCGGCCAGGCGCTGTTCGAGCACGTACTGGGTGGGGTTGCCGATGCGGGTGTAGATGTTGCCGGGCTCGGCGAGGCTGAACAGGTCGGCGCCGTGCTGGGTGTCGCGGAACGTGTACGAGGTGGTCTGGTAGATCGGTGTGGCCCGGGCGTTGGTGGCGGTGTCGGGGGCTGCTCCGGCGTGGATCTGCCGGGTCTCGAAGGACCAGCGGTGTTCGGGGTCGGTCATCGGCGCACCTGTTCCTTTAATCCAGATAGGAAAAGTAGGGAATTGATCACAGCGTAACACCGCCGACCCCCGGACACCAGGTCTTCGACGGAATCCGTTACCGGACAGCGGACACTTCATCACTTAGGGTTATGAAGTCATTCCACTTTCGCCCGGGGGACGATCACGATGACCACCGACTTTCCCGACGACGGCGAGCGCTCGTTCGACGAGTTCCTGGCCCGCTTCCTGGGTTCCTCCCGCGGCCAGGTGCGCCGCGTGGACATGTCCAAGCTGATGAGCCCCGAGGCCCGCCAGGTCGCCGACGCCGCCGTCCGCCGCGCCCTGGAGAACGGCAGCGCCGACGTCGACAGCGTCCACCTGCTCTGGGCCCTGCTGCGCTACCAGCCCACCCGCGACCTCGTCGAACGCACCGCGGGCGACGCCGGGCGCCTGGAGGAGGTCGTCGACCAGGCCGCCGCCCACACGCCCCGGTCGGTGCGCGCCTCGGCCCGGCTCACCCCCTCCGCCAAGCGCGGCCTCCTGGACGCCTTCCAGATCGCCCGCGCCACCGGCAGCTCCAGCATCACGCCCGAACACCTGCTGTTCGCGCTCGCCGTCAACCCCGACAGCTCCGTCGGCCGGCTGCTGCGCGACTCCGGGGTCACCCCGCAGAACCTCCAGCAGGCCGCCGGCCCCGCCGCCACCGTGGAACAGGCCGAGAACGAGCCGTCCACCACGCCCACCCTCGACGAGTTCGGCACCGACATGACCGGACTCGCCCGCGAGGGCCGCCTGGACCCGGTCGTGGGCCGCGACGACGAGGTCGACCAGTGCATCGAGGTGCTGGCCCGGCGCCGCAAGAACAACCCCGTCCTCATCGGCGACCCCGGTGTCGGCAAGACCGCCATCGTCGAGGGGATCGCCCAGCGCATCTCCGACGACGACGTGCCCGAGACCCTGCGCGGGCGCCGCCTGGTCCAGCTCGACCTGGCCGGGATGGTCGCCGGGACCCGCTACCGGGGCGACTTCGAAGAACGCCTCACCAAGCTCATCGACGAGATCCGCGCCCAGTCCGACCGGCTGCTGATCTTCATCGACGAGATCCACACCATCGTCGGCGCCGGGGCCGCGGAGGGGTCCATGAACGCCGGGAACATGCTCAAGCCCGCGCTGGCCCGCGGCGAGCTGCACATCATCGGCGCCACCACCATCGACGAGTACCGCAAGAACATCGAGAAGGACGCCGCCCTGGAACGCCGGTTCCAGCCCATCCTGGTGCCCGAGCCCTCGGTCGAGGACACCATCGAGATCCTGCGCGGCCTCCAGGACCGCTACGAGGCCCACCACCAGGTGCGCTTCGCCGACGAGAGCCTGGTGGCGGCCGCCGAACTCTCCGACCGCTACATCACCGACCGGTTCCTGCCCGACAAGGCCATCGACCTGGTCGACCAGGCGGGCGCCCGGGTGCGGCTGCGGATCCGGGCCTCCGGCTCCAACCTGCGCGACCTGGAGGAGCGGCTCAAGGACCTGGAGGAGCAGAAGGAGAAGGCCGTCCAGGACGAGGACTACGAGCGGGCCTCGGCGCTGCGCGACGAGATCAACGCCGCCCGCAGCTCCGTCCACCAGGCGCGCGGCACCGGGTCGGCGGTGCCGGAGGTGACCGCCGCCGACATCGCCGAGGTCGTCTCGCGCAGCACCGGCATCCCCGTCGCCCAGCTCACCCAGGAGGAACGCGAACGCCTGGTCGGCCTGGAGGACGTGCTGCACGAGCGGGTGATCGGCCAGGACGAGGCGGTCACCGCGGTGTCCGAGGCCATCCGCCGCTCCCGCGCCGGGCTGGGCGACCCCGACCGGCCGGTGGGCAGCTTCCTGTTCCTGGGCCCGACCGGGGTGGGCAAGACGGAACTGGCCAAGGCGCTGGCGGTGGCGCTGTTCGGGTCCGAGGACGCGCTGGTGCGGATCGACATGAGCGAGTTCCAGGAGCGGCACACCGCCAGCAGGCTGACCGGCGCCCCGCCCGGATTCGTCGGGTACGAGGAGGCGGGCCAGCTGACCGAGGCGGTGCGCCGCCACCCGTACTCGGTGCTGCTGCTGGACGAGATCGAGAAGGCCCACCCCGACGTGTTCAACCTGCTGTTGCAGCTGCTCGACGACGGGCGGCTCACCGACGGGCAGGGGCGGACCGTGGACTTCCGCAACACGGTGGTGATCATGACCAGCAACCTGGGGTCGGAGGCGATCACCGGCGGGGCGCCGATGGGGTTCACGGGCGACGGGCAGATGGACCCCGACACCGAGCAGCGGGTGATGCGGCGGCTGCGGGAGGAGTTCCGGCCCGAGTTCATCAACCGGATCGACGAGATCGTGGTGTTCCACCAGCTGGACCGCGAGGAACTGGACCGCATCACGCGGCTGATGCTGGCCGAGACCGAGCGGCGGCTCAGGGCGCAGGGGGTCACGATCCGGTTCACCGACGAGGCGGTGGGGTGGCTGTCCCGGCAGGGGTACCAGCCCGCGTACGGGGCGCGGCCGCTGGCCCGCACCATCCAGCGCAACGTGGGGAACCGGCTGTCGCGGATGGTGCTGGACGGGCAGATCGCCGAGGGCGACGACGTGACGGTGGACGTGGGCGGGAACGAGGAGCTGCTGATCTCCACGGCGCCCCCGGCTTGAGGCGGGGGCCGACGTGCGGCGGTGCGGCGGTGCGGTGGCGCGACCGCGATGTGCGGCACCGCTGATGTTCAGTGGTGCCGACGTTCAGTACCACTGACGTTCAGCAGGGGTGATGGTCGGAACACGGGCCGCCCACCGGCCGGGGCCGGGGCGGGCGATGTTCAGTGCCGCTGATGTTCAGTAACACTGACGTTCCCGAGTGCCGACATTCAGAGGTGCTGACGTTCAGGGGTCCTGACGTTCAGCGGGAGGACACCCGGCCCGGGGCCGGGCCGACCCGGCCAGGAGGACCCGGGGCCGGCCCGGGGCACCCGGGGCGGGGAGCGGGGCGCGACCGTGGCGGCGCGCCCCGCCCGAATGCGGGGGGTCAGGCGGCCGTACCGCTCTCCCTGATACGGTCCCTGATCCACTGCCCCGCGGGCTTGAGCGAGTTCCAGTTGCCCGAGCCGCACGAACCCGTCTGGAAGACGGCGCCGGAGCGGAAGTCGTCGGAGAAGTTCCAGTTGACCCAGCTGATCTGCTCCTGCTCCATCAGGTCGAGGTAGGCCTGGGAGGAGGCGAAGTCGTTGGGTCCGTCGCCCGTGTACTCCTGGGTTCCGAACTCGGTGACGAACAGCGGCAGCTCCTGCGCGGCGGCGCGGAAGCCCTCGCGGTGGAAGGACGTGTGCGAGGCCGCGTAGAAGTGGAAGACGTACATGATGTTGTCCGCGTTCACCGGGTTCGCGGTGATCTCCCGGTGGTCCCCGTTCTCGGAGAGCCCCAGCGACGACCAGCCGCGGGTGCCCACCAGCACGACCGCCTCGGGGTCCTCGGCGCGGATCACCGGGATGACCTGCTCGGCGTAGCTCTTGATGGAGGACCACGGGACGCCGCTGGGTTCGTTGGCGATCTCGTAGAGCAGGTTGTCCTTGTCGGCGTGCACGTCGGCGATCTCGGCGAAGAAGGTGCGGGCGGCGGCCAGGTTGTGGTTGGGGTCGCCGGGGCTGAGCATGTGCCAGTCGACGATCACGTACATACCGCGTTCGGTGGCCTCCTCGATGAGGCTGTGGACCCGGTCGGTGAAGCCGCGCGGGTCGGTCTCGTAGCCGCCCTCCTGGATGTACATGGACACGCGCAGCACGTCGGCGTTCCAGTCGTAGGCGAGGGTGTCCAGCGAGGCGTCGGTGAGACAGTGGCTGAACCACTGCAGGCCGTGGGAGCTCATTCCGGTGAGCTGGACGCGTTGGCCGTTCTCGTCGCAGAGTTTGATGCCGCAGACACGGAGCTGGCCGTGTTCGCTCACCGGGGTGGCGGCGGCCTCCGCGGAGTCGGCGACGGTGGCGGCGGGACCTGCGGCGGTCTGGCCGTGCACGGCGAACGCGGTGGCCGCGACCAGGCCGAGGCCGAGCAGCACGGATCCGGCACGGGCGAGGCGCCCGGCGGCGGTGCGGGGGGTACGGGCGTGACGGGGCGAGGGGTGGGGCACGGCATCCTCCGGCGGGGGTGGCGGTCCGATGCGACCGGGGCCGGGGCCGCACCGAACCGGAAGGAGTCCTTCCTGTTCAAAACCTAGAACTCCGTCACGCTGGGGTCAATCCCCCTTACGGAACGAATTCACCCCAGACGACATCCGCCCCGCCGGACCTCCGCCGAGCCCACCCACCGCAGGAGCATGCCGCCCCAGGAGCCGGACCGCCGCGGGGTCGGATCGCCGCGGGACGGCCAGGGCGCCACAGGCGCAAAGCACCGCCCGGCCACCCGCCGCGGAAGCCGGGCCGCCACAGGCGCAGAGCACCGCCCGGCCGCCCACCACGGAAGCCGGGCCGCCACAGGCGCAGAGCACCGCCCGGCCGCCCACCACGGAAGCCGGGCCGCCACAGGCGCAAAGCGCCGCTCGGCCGCCCACCACGGAAGCCGGACCGCCACAGGAGCAGAGCACCGCCCGGCCGCCCACCGCGGAAGCCGGACCGCCGCGGAAGCCGGACCGCCGCGGGATCGAATCACCGCGGCGTCGGATCGCCGCGGAAGTCGAACCCCCGCAGGGCCGGATCGCCGCGGGACGGCCAGGGCGCCACAGGCGGAAAGCGCCGCTCGGCAGCCCGCCGCGGAAGCCGGACCGCCACAGGAGCAGAGCACCGCCCGGCCGCCCACCGCGGAAGCCGGACCGCCGCGGGGCCGGATCGCCGCAGGGCGGCCGGAGCGCCGCGAGATCGGCACGCCGCGGGATGGCAGGAGCGCCGCGGGAGCGGGCCACCGCGGGGCGGTCGGGACTCAGCGGGCGCCGGCGGCCGGGGTACGGCGGCGCCGGGTCGGCGGCCGGGGCGCCCACCTCGGGCGGCGGGTCAGGCCGGCTCGGGTTGGGGCTCCGGAGAAGGGGGCTCGGGGAAGGGGCCGGGGCCCGGCGGTTCGGGATCCGGCCCCGGCTCGGGCGGGGGCGGGGGCACCGGCCCGGGAACGGGCGGGAACGGGTCCGGCGGCATCGGCGGCTCCGGCACCGGGTCGGGGTAGCGCAGCCGCTGCCCGGACGGGCGGGAACGACGCGCCCCCTGCGCCCGCCGCCCCTGTACCCGCCGCTCCTGTGAGCGGGGCTGTCGGTTCGGGTGCACGGTGTGCATGTCTCTCCTCCGTGCTGTCGGGAGGGCGGCGCGGGTCGGCGTGCCGCCCCGGAACGCGCGGCGGGTGCCGAACGCCGTCCTCCTGCCGGTGATGTCCTCGGTCGGGATCTTCGGTCGGAGGGGATGTGTGTACACGGCTACCCGGGGCGACGACGGGGAAACCCGCACGTGGCAACACATGGGCCGAACATGCGCTCTCCTGCCCGGGACGCGGGCGTGCACACCCGGGCTCCGCGCAGCCCCCACCACCGCCGGACGGCGAAGCCGCGCATCCCGGCGGCCCACGCCGACGACAGCGGCCGGAGATCCCGGGCTCACGCCGCCCGGACCGCCGGACGGCGGAGACGCACACCCCGGCGGCCTCCGGGGCGGCGGCCGGAGCGCCGGTGGTCGCGCGGCCCGGCCGCCGGACGGCGGGGCACTCCCCGGTGCGGCCATCCCGATAACAGCGGTCGGGAACATAGGGATTACTCTGCGCGAAATCCGAGGTCACAGGCACGGACAACCCCTCCCGACCATTGCCCGCGCCCACCTACCGGCGGTAACGTGCGGCGGGTGAACTCCCCCCTGTACACCGGGCGCGCCCCTGTCAACCGCCCCGGGTCCCCCTCCTCCCCGGCACCGGCAGCGGCACCCGCGCCGACCCCGACCCCGGGCCGCCTCCCCCACCGCCTCCGCCTCCCCCGCGGCGGCCGCCGATGACCGAGGCCCCGCTCCCCCGCCCCCGGCTCCTCACCTACGGGATCGGCTCCGTCGGCACCGGCGTCTTCTCCGCCCTGCCCGGCCTGCTGCTGCTCTACTACCTCACCGACGTGCTCGGCGTCGCCGCCGGGATCGCCGGGCTCGTGCTGGTCCTGCCCAAGATCTGGGACATGCTCGTTGACCCCGCCATCGGGGTCCTCAGCGACCGCGAGGCCGTGCGCACCGGCGGCCGCTCCCGGCTGATGCTCGCCGGGGCGCTCACCCTCCCGCTGCTGTTCGCCGCCATGTTCGCGGCCCCCACGCAGTCCCCGGCCTGGTCGGCGCTGTGGGTGGGCGCGGCGTTCCTGCTGGCCACCACCGCGTTCAACCTCTTCCAGGTGCCCTACGTGGCGTTGCCCGCGGAGATCTCCCCGCGCCGCGACCAGCGGACCCGCGCCATGTCCTGGCGGGTGGTGTGCCTGACCCTGGGCATCCTGGCCGCCGGCGGGCTCGCCCCGGTCGTCGTGGAGGCTGCGGGCGGCGGCCGGCCCGGGCACCTGGCCATGGGCATCACCATCGGAGCGGTGCTGTGCGCGGCGCTGCTGGTCGCCACGCTGGGGACCCGGTGGATCCCCAGCCGCCCCGGGCCGAGCACGCTCGGGCCCGTCGCCGCGTTCCGGGCGGCGCGCGGCAACAGGCCGTTCTTCGCGCTGGCCGCGGCGTTCTCCACCCAGTCGCTGGCGGTGTCGGTGATGCTGGCGGGCGCGCCGTACGTGGCCACCTACCGGCTGGACGACTACGGGCTCACCTCCGCCATGTTCGTGTGCGTGGTGGGGCCGAGCCTGGTGGCCGTCCCGGCCTGGTCGGCGCTGGCCCGGCGGTTCGGCACGGTGAACTGCTACCTGGTGGCCCTGGTCGCGATGATCGCCACCGCCGCCGCGCTGTTCCCGGCGGTGCTCGCCGAGAACGTCGTCGCGGTGCTGGCGGTGACCGGCCTGGTGGGCGTCTTCTACACCGGCCTGCAACTGCTGCCGCTGTCCCTGCTGCCCGAGACCGTGCGCGAGGACGCCGGCCGCAGCGGGCAGGCCCAGGCGGGGACGTTCACGGGGCTGTGGACCGGGCTGGAGACGGGGGCGATGGCGCTGGGCCCGGGGCTGTTCTCCGTGGTGCTGGCCGTGACGGCGTTCCAGTCCTCGGACGTGGCGACGGCCGTCGTCCAGCCCGGGAGCGCCCTGCTCGGCCTGAGCTGGGGGTTCACCCTGATGCCGGCCGTGCTGTTCCTGGTGAGCCTGGTGCCGCTGCTGGCCTTCCGCAAACTGACCGCCGTGGGGGAGAGAAGTGCTGTCTGAGAACGGACGTTCCACCGAGGACCTGCTCGCCGAGCTCGCCCGCCTCAAGGACGGCGACCTGCCGGTGCGCGAGGGCCGGGTCGCCGCCTACGTCTACGACCCGGGGCGGCCGCGGGTGCGCGAGGCCGGGCACCGGGCGTACCTGGAGATGCTGGAGGTCAACGGGCTCGACCCGACGGCGTTCCCCAGCACCGTCGCCCTGGAGAAGCGGGTGGTGGGCGCGGTCGCGTCCGCCCTGGGCGGGGACGCCGCCACCCCTGGCATCTTCACCAGCGGCGGGACCGAGTCCATCATGCTGGCGGTCAAGGCGGCCCGCGACACCGGGAGCGGGCGCGAGGTGGTGCTGCCGGTGACGGCGCACCCGGCGTTCCGCAAGGCCTGCCACTACCTGGGGCTCACGCCCGTCACGGTGCCGGTGGACCCCGAGACCCTGCGGGCGGTGCCGTCGGCGGTCGCCGACGCGATCGGGCCGGACACCGCGCTGGTGGTGGCGTCTGCGCCGTCGTACCCGCACGGGGTGGTGGACCCGGTGCCGGAGATCGCCGCGCTGGCCGCCGAACGCGGGGTGCCCTGCCACGTGGACGCCTGTGTGGGCGGCTGGGTGCTGCCGTGGCTGGCGGACGCGCCGCCGTTCGACCTGTCCGTCCCGGGGGTCACCTCGATCTCCTGTGACCTGCACAAGTACGGGTACGCGCCCAAGGGTGCGTCCGTCGTGCTGTTCGCGACGGAGCGGCTGCGGCGGGCCGCGTACTACGCCAGCGCCGACTGGCCGGGGTACACGGTCATCAACTCCACGGTGCAGAGCAGCAAGGGCGCGGGGCCGCTGGCGGGGGCGTGGGCGACCCTGAACGCTCTGGGTGCCTCGGGCTACCGCGAGCTGGCCGCCGAGGCGATGGCCGCGGCCGCCCGCCTGCGCGAGGGGGTCGCGAAGATCCCGGAGCTGCGGGTGCTGGGCGAGCCGGACGCGCCGCTGGTGGCGCTGGCCTCGGCCGACCCGGCGGTGGACGTGTTCGTGCTGGCGGACGAGGTAGCGAAGTCCGGGTGGTTCCTCCAGGTGCAGCTGTCGTACGCGGGCATCCCGCCCAACCTGCACCTGACGCTGACGGGGGTGTCGCTGGCGGGTGTGGACGCGCTGCTGGAGGTGCTGGCCGCGGCGGTCGCCGCGGTGCGCGGCGTGCGCCCGGACCTGCCCGAGGGCCTGGCCGAGGTGGTGGAGGGCCTGGACCTGGGGGCGATCGACGACCGGGGGTTCGTGGACCTGCTGTCGGCGGTCGGCGTCACCCTGGGCGGCCCGGGCGGCTCCCCCATGGCCGCGGTGAACACGATCCTGGACGGGCTTGCCCCGGCCACCCGCGAGGCCCTCCTCGTGCGCTTCCTCTCCGCCCTCAACTCCCCGCACACCGGCTGAACCCGCGGCCCCGATTGGTCCCGCGCCCTTTGGGGTAGTGGGCGCTCCCACGCTTACCGCGCCCGGCCGCCGACCCTCTCATCCGGCGGCCGGGACGGGCCGCCACCGATGTGCGAGGAGTGCCCATGGAGCGAAAGAACGTCTTCGTCCCCGGCCTGGACGACCGGAACCGCGAGATCCTCGAAAGGACGCCCACCGGGCGGGGGTGCGACTTCCACCCCCTGTCGACCCTGGACGACCTGAGATCCCCCGACCTGGACATCGACGAGACCGTCGCCGAGGCGGAGCGCGCCATGGACGGCTTCGACGGCACCGTCGACGCCGTCGCGGGCTACTGGGACTTCCCCGTCACCCTCCTGGTGCCGATCCTGGCCGCCTCCCGGGGCCTGCCCTCCCCCACCCTGGAATCCGTCGTCCGGTGCGAGCACAAGTACTGGAGCCGCCTCCTCCAGAGCGAGGTCGTCGACGAGTACCCCGCCTTCGCCGTCGTGGACCTGAACGACCCCGTTCCGCCCGCCGAACCCGGCTACCCCTTCTGGCTCAAGCCCGTCAAGTCGGCCTCCTCCGAGCTCGCCTTCCGCGTCGAGGACGAGGCGGGCTTCCACGCCGCGATCGCCGAGCTGCGCGAAGGCGTCGGCAGGATCGGCCGCCCCTTCGGGCAGATCCTGGACCGCATCGACCTCCCGCCGGAGATCGCCGAGGCGGGCGGCACCTCCTGCCTGGCCGAGGCCGCCCTGCGCGGGGTGCAGGCGGCCGTCGAGGGCTACGTCCACCAGGGCGAGTGCGTCGTCTACGCCACCCTGGACTCGGTCGACTTCCCGGGCAGCCCGGCGTTCCTGCGCCACCAGTACCCCTCCTCCCTGCCCGAGGGGGTCCGGAGCCGGATGGCGTCCGTCGCCTCGCGGGTGATCGGGAAGCTGGGACTGGACGACTCGACGTTCAGCGTCGAGTTCTTCTACGACCCCGTGGGGGACGACGTCCGGGTCCTGGAGGTCAACCCCCGCCACTCCCAGGCGCACGCCTCGCTGTTCGAACTGGTCGACGGGGTCGCCAACCACGAGAGGATGCTCCGGCTCGCCCTGGGCCGGGAGCCCGTCCTCCCGGAGGGGATCAGGGGCGAGTACGCGGTCGCCGCGGAGTGGTACCTGCGCCGCTTCTCCGACGGTGTGGCCACCCGGGTCCCCGGGCCGGAGGAGATCGGCCGGCTGGAGAAGGAGCTGTCCGGGGTGGACATCCACATCGTGCCGCAGGAGGGGCGGCGGCTCTCCGAGCTCCAGGCACAGGACAGCTACAGCTTCGAGCTCGCCAAGATCGTCATCGGCGGCGCCGACGAGACCGAGATGCGCGCCAAGTACGAGCGCTGCGCCGAGGAGCTCGTCTTCGGGTTCGAGGACGGCGCCGACGACGACCGCTGACGGACGGCCGTCGACGGACGGCCGACGGACGACCACCGAGGAAGGAGTCTCCATGCGCGTGATCGAGACCCTGCCGAACGAGGTCCGCACGGAGGACCACTTCTGGATCCCGATGTCCGACGGGGTGCGCCTGGCCGGGCGCGCCTGGCTCCCGACGTCCGCGGAGACGGACCCGGTCCCGGCGGTCCTGGAGTACATCCCCTACCGCCGGCGCGACCTCACCGCGGTGCGCGACTCGACCCACCACCCCTACATCGCCGGGCACGGCTACGCCTGCGTCCGCGTGGACATGCGCGGCAGCGGCGACTCCGAGGGGGTGCTCACCGACGAGTACCTCGAACGCGAGCAGCAGGACGCGGAGGAGGTCCTGGCCTGGCTGGCCGAGCAGCCCTGGTGCGACGGCTCGACCGCCATGATGGGCCTGTCCTGGGGCGGCTTCGCCGCGCTCCAGGTGGCGGCCCGGCGCCCGCCGAGCCTGGGGGCCATCGCCATCGCGTCCTTCACCGACGACCGCTACAACGACGACTTCCACTACATGGGCGGCTGCCTGCTCTCCGACAACCTGGCCGAGTCCGGGACCACCTTCGCGTTCGGCACCTGCCCGCCCGACCCGATGACGGTGGGCGACCGGTGGCGGGACATGTGGCTGGAGCGGCTGGAGGCCAACCGCCCCTGGATCATCACGTGGCTGGACCACCAGCGCAGGGACGACTACTGGCGGCACGCCTCGGTGATCGAGACGCCCGAACGCGTGACCTGCCCCGTGCTGGCCGCCGGCGGCTGGGCCGACGGCTACTCCAACGCGGTCCTGCGCGTCCTGGAGCACCTGGAGGCGCCCCGCCTGGGGCTCATCGGCCCCTGGTCGCACCGCTACCCCCACCTGGGGCTGCCCGGTCCGGCCATCGGCTACCTCCAGGAGGTCGTGCGCTGGTTCGACCACTGGCTCAAGGGCGCGGACAACGGGGTGGACGGGGGGCCCGCGCTGTGGTCCTGGATGCAGGAGTCCGTCCCGCCCGCCACCTCCTACGAGGAGCGCCCCGGACGGTGGGTGCGCGAGGACCGGTGGCCGTCGCCGGGGGTGGAGCGGACGCGGTTCGGCCTGGGCCCGCACCGCCTGTTCACCTCCGACGAGTACACCCCGGCCGAGGACGAGGCGCCGGGCGACCCCCTGACCGTGTCCTCGCCCCTGACCGTGGGCCAGTTCGCGGGCAAGTGGGCCTCCTACAACGCGCCGCCCGACCTGCCCTACGACCAGCGGGAGGAGGACGGCGGCTCGCTGGTCTTCGAGACCGAGGTCCTCAAGGAGCCGGTGGAGATCCTCGGGGCGCCCGAGGTGGAGCTGCAGGTGGCCGCCGACAGGCCGGTGGCGATGGTCGCGGCGCGGCTGAGCGACATCGCGCCCGACGGGGCCGCCACCCGTGTCACGTTCGGGCTGCTCAACCTCACCCACCGGGAGGGGCACGCGGAGCCGGAGGAGATGCCGCCGGGCGAGCCGCGCCGGGTGCGGATCGTCCTCAACGGGGTGGCCCAGGTGTTCCCCGCGGGCCACCGCATCCGGCTTTCGCTGTCCACCTCGTACTGGCCGCTGGCCTGGCCCCCGCCCCGGCCGGTCCTGCTGACCGTCCACCCGGGCGGCAGCGCCCTGGACCTGCCGATCCGGCCGGCACCCGACGGGGAGGGCGCCGCCGTCCGGCCCTTCGGCGAACCCGAGACGACGGCGGAGATCCCCACCTCCCGGCACGAGCTGCCCGAGCACCGCTGGGAGGTGTACAGGGACCTGGTCGACACCCGGTCCTCGCTGGAGATCGTCAAGGACGGCGGGATCCTGCACCTGGAGGGCATCGACCTGGACGTGGGCCGCCGCGCCCACGAGCACTACGAGTCGGTGGCGAACGACTTCACGTCGGTGCGCGGCGAGACCTCCTGGACGATGCGCTTCTCCCGGGGGGACTGGGACACCCGGACCGAGACGCACACCTCCCTGGAGTGCACCGAGACCGACTTCCTGGTGTACGGGACGCTCGACGCCTACGAGAACGGGGAGCGGATCTTCTCCCGGCAGTGGAGCGAGACGATCCCGCGCGACCACGTGTGACGGAGAGGGGTGGGACCGATGGAGGGGACGATGGCCGCGGGACCGCCGGCGGTCCTCGTGTACGCGGCGGTCGCCGTGCCGGTGATCCTGTTCGTGGTCTGGGTGCTGCGCCGGGACGTCGCCCGCGAGCAGAGGGCCGTGCGCTCGCCGGACTACTGGAAGGAGCGGCCCGACGGCCGCAGGTACCCGACCGGGTGGGACCGGGGTCCCGGCGCCGGGAGCGCCCGGCCGGAACCGCGGGAGGGTCCGCGGGGGCCGGACGGGAACGACCCGCCGCCGCCGGAGGACGGCGGTCCTCCGACCAGGTGAGGGCGGGGCGGCCGGGGGCGGGCATGTTCGCTCCCGGGGCTCACGGGTAGTCGCCCCCGTGCACACCCGTAGTCGAACGCCGTGAAAGGCGGTGGAGCCGTGGGCGCGGAGCCGTCCCCCGACCTGCTGGAGCGGGCGCGCCTGCTCCCGCTGCTGTCCTTGCAGGTGGCCCGGGGGGTGATCGTGCGCCGCCCCGGCGGGGAGGCCCTGGCCGCGAGGCTCGACGCCGACCGCCGGCTCGCCGCGCTCCTGCGCGAGCTGCGGGAGCGGTACGGGGACCGGCCCCTGCCGCTGACCGTGGCGGGTCGGCCCCTCGTCCTCGTCCTGGCCGCCGAGGACGTGCGCGACCTGCTGGAACGGACACCGGACCCGTTCTCGCCGGGCGGCCGGGAGAAGCGGGGCGCGCTGGCGCACTTCCAGCCGCACGGGGTGCTGGTGTCCGACGCCGAGCCGGGCGGCCTGGCCGCTCGGCTGCCCGGAGGCGACCGGGTGCGGCCCGAGGACCAGGTGGCGCACTGGCTGTTCGCCTTCGACGCGGCGGCCATCGCCGCGTTCCGGGCCCTGGCCCTGCTGTCCGCGGAGGGCGTCGACGCCGGCTCGGCGACCGGGGACCCGGACCGGTGGGCGGCGACCCGCTGTCGGCGGCGGACCTGCCCGCGACGCTGGACCACACGGCCCTGCGGTTCTCCTTGGGATAGCGGGCCGTGAACCGAACGATCCCGACTCGGAAAAGGTGAGGAAGATGGAATGGGCCTGGGTGGTGGCCGTGGTCATGGTCGTGGCGATCGTGGTGGTGGCGGTGCTGGTGCTCCGGCGTAACACCGCCGACGACCGCCGGGTCCCCGACAGGCCCGCCCGCGAGCGGCGGGACTATCCGACCGGCTGGAACCGCAGCACCGGCGAGATGCAGGACCCGCCCGACGAGGGGAGCCCGCCCCCGCCCCGCCACGACACCTGACCCGTCCCGGGCCCGCCGGGGAGCCGGTGCCCGGCGGGCCGGGACCGTCCCCGCACGGGCGGACGGGGAGCACCCGGTCGGCGCCCTGGTGAGGCCGTCGAAGCCGGGACCATCCCCGTGCGAGGGAGCATCGTGTGGGCGGGAACATCGTGCGGGGAGAGCATCGCACCCGTGACCGGCCGCACGGCCGCCGGGCGGGGCCGCCCCGAGCGGACGGGGGTACGCGTCCGCGTCCACCGGGGGCGACCCGGCCACGGGACCGCTCCCGCTGCGAGGGCGGGCCGGATGCCCGGCGGAGGCCGATCGCGCGGGCGGCGGGGGGTTGACATTCCAAAATGTTAGCGCGAACAATATTGCCCAGGTCACACTCGCGCCGCCCCTCAGAACCCCTCCCCTCCCGCGAAACCGACACTTATCTAGTTCAGGGCATCATCCACCCGATACCCCTCAATCCTCCCCATCTCGGAAGGAAGCGCCCTTGTCGGAAAATGTTAGCGCGCACAACGGTGTGCCGGACGACGCCGTGGTCGTCGGCATCGACTTCGGGACCCTGTCGGGCCGCGCCGTCGTGGTCCGGGCCTCCGACGGCGCCGAACTGGGCACCGCCGAACACCCCTACCCCCACGGCGTCATCACCGACCGCCTCCCCGGCCGGACGGCGGCGCTGGAGCCGGAGACCGCGCTCCAGCACCCCGGCGACCACGAGGAGGTGCTGCGCGCCGCCGTCCCCGAGGCACTGCGCCTGGCCGGCGTCCGCCCCGGGCAGGTCGCCGGGATCGGCACCGACTTCACCTCCTGCACCTTCCTGCCCGTCACCGCCGACGGCACCCCCCTGTGCCTGCTCCCCGGGTTCGCGGACCGCCCGCACGCCTGGCCCAAGCTCTGGCGCCACCACGCCGCCCAGCCCGAGGCCGACGAGATCACCGCCCTGGCCGCCGAGCGCGGCGAGCCCTGGCTGCCCCGCTACGGCGGCCGGATCTCCTCGGAGTGGCAGCTCGCCAAGGCCCTCCAGGTCCTGCGCGAGGACCCCGAGGTGTACGCGCGCGCCGACCGCTGGATCGAGGCGGTCGACTGGATCACCTGGCGGCTCTGCGGCCGCGAGACCCGCACCACCTCCACCGCCGGGTACAAGGGCCTCTACCAGGACGGGCGGTGGCCGTCCCGGGAGTACCTGGCCGCCCTCGACCCGCGCCTGGCGGGCTTCGCCGAGGAGAGACTCGACCACCCGCTCTCCCCGCCGGGCACGCTCGCGGGCGGCCTCACCGCCGAGGCCGCCGCCTGGACCGGGCTGACCCCGGGCACCCCGGTCGCGGTGGGCGCCATCGACGCCCACGTGACCGCGGCCGCCGCGCGGACCACCGGCCCGGGCCGGATGCTCGCCATCATGGGGACCAGCACCTGCCTGGTGATGAACTCCGACGTCCGGGCCGACGTCCCCGGCATGTGCGGCCTGGTCCGGGACGGCATCACCCCGGGCGCCTGGGGGTACGAGGCCGGGCAGAGCGGGGTCGGCGACATCTTCGGCTGGTTCGCCGACACCCACGTCCCCCCGGCCTACCACGACGAGGCCCGCGCCCTCGGGGTGTCCGTCCACGAGCTGCTCTCGCGCAGGGCCGCCGACGCCCCGGTCGGCGCGCACGGCCTGGTCGCCCTGGACTGGCACAGCGGCAACCGCTCGGTCCTGGTCGACCACTCGCTCTCCGGGGTGCTCGCCGGGATGACGCTGGCCACCCGGCCGGAGGAGGTCTACCGGGCGCTGGTGGAGGCGACCGCGTTCGGCGCCCGCACCATCGTCGAGGCCTTCACCGGCGCCGGGGTCCCGGTCCGCGACCTCACCGTCGCCGGGGGCATGGTGCGCAACCCCTTCGTCCTCCAGGTCTACGCGAACGTCCTGGACCGCCCGCTGCGGATCGCCGCCACCGAACACGGCAGCGCCCTCGGGGCGGCGGTCCACGGGGCGGTCGCCGCCGGGCTGTACCCCGACCTGCACGCCGCCTCGACCGCCATGGGGCGGGTCCGCCCCGACCCGGTCGTACCGGACCCCGCCGCGGCGGCCGCCTACAAGGAGCTGTTCGCGGTCTACACCGAGCTCCACGACCACTTCGGCCGGGGCGGCAGCGACGCCCTGCACCGGCTGCGCGCCCTGCGCAACGGCGCCCGCGGCCCGCGATCCGCCGGAACGGCACCGTCCGGCTCAGGAGAGGAGCGGTGATGACCCCCCGCACACCGGCCGCCGAGGCGCTGGCGGCCCGCCGCGACGAGGTGGAGCGCCTGCGCGCCCGGGTCTGCGCCCTGCACGCGGAGCTGCCCCGCTGGAACCTGGTCACCTGGACCAGCGGCAACGTGTCCGCCCGGGTGCCCGGCGCCGACCTCATGGTGATCAAGCCCAGCGGTGTGTCCTACGACGACCTGGCCCCCGCGGACATCGTCGTCTGCGACCTGGACGGGAACACGGTCGAGGGGCGGCACCGGCCCTCCAGCGACACGTTCGCCCACGCCCACATCTACCGGGAGCGCCCCGACATCGGCGGGGTGGTGCACACCCACAGCCCCTACGCCACCGCGTGGGCCGCCCGCGGCGAGGCCGTCCCCTGCGTGATCACCGCCATGGCCGACGAGTTCGGCGGCGACATCCCGGTGGGGCCGTTCGCGCTCATCGGGGACGACGCCATCGGCCGCGGCGTGCTCGACACCCTGGCGGGCCACCGCTCCCCGGCCGTCCTCATGCGCGGCCACGGCGTGTTCACCGTCGGCCCCACCGCCGCCGCGGCGGTCAAGGCCGCGGTGATGTGCGAGGACGCGGCCCGCACCGTGCACATCGCCCGGCAGGCCGGGCCCGTCGAGCGCCTGCCCCAGGAGCACATCGACGCCCTCCACGAGCGCTACCGCACCGCCTACGGCCAGTGACCCCCACCGACAGCGAGGAGACCCCCGTGACCGTCCCCGTCCCCGCAGCCCCGCCCTCGCCCCAGCCCTCCCGCAACCCTGCCGTGCGGGACCGCCCGCCGCGCATCGGGCTGCTCGGCGTCATGCAGCCGCTCTACGACGCCATGATCCCGGGCATCACCGAACACCAGGCGCGCTACGCCGCCCGGGTCGCCGACCGGCTCTCCGGCGTCGCCGAGTGGACCGTCGCCCCGCCGGTGCGCGGGCGCGAGGACGCCGAGCGGGCGGTGCGGGGGTTCGAGGAGGCCGGCCTGGACGGGGTCCTGGTGGTCATGCTGACCTACGGCCCGTCCCTGCGCGTCACCCGGGCCCTGACCGGGGCGCGGCTGCCGCTGGCCCTGGCCAACATCCAGCCCGAACCCGCCGTGAGCGCGTCGTGGGACATGGACGACATGACCTACAACCAGGGCGTCCACGGAGCCCAGGACACCGCCAACGCGCTGGTCCGCGCCCGGGTGCCGTTCGAGGTCGTCACCGGCGACTGGGAGAGCCCGGAGTTCGCCGACCGGATCGGCAGCTGGGCCCGGGCCGCGCGGGCCGTGCGCGCGCTGCGGAGCCTGCGGGTGGGCGTGTTCGGCTACCCCATGAACGGCATGGGGGACGCCCGGGTCGATGAGACCTCGCTGCTGCGCGTGGTCGGTCCCGAGGTCCACGTCATCGCCCCGGGCGCCCTGCACCGCACCGTGGCCGACCTGCCCGAGGAACCCGTCCGCGAGCTCATGGCCTGGGAGGACACGGTCTTCGACGTGGACGGGCGGCTGTCCAAGGAGGAGCGGGAGGACCACGCCCGCATGCAGCTGGGCATCGAACGGCTGCTGGAGGAGACCGGCTGCGGGGCCTACTCCACCCACTTCGACGCGATCGGCGAGGACGGCCGCTTCGCCCGGCTGCCCATGGCCGCCGCCTCCACCCTGATGGCCAAGGGGTACGGGTTCGCGGGCGAGGGCGACGTGCTCGCCGCGTCGGTCGTCTACGCGGGCCACCGGCTGGCGGGGGACGGCCACTTCACCGAGATGTACGCGATGGACTTTCCCGGCGACTCCATCCTCATGAGCCACATGGGCGAGGGCAACTGGCGGCTGGCCCGCCAGGACGAACCCGTGCGCCTGATCAAACGCCCCCTGGGCATCGGCGGGCTGGCCGACCCGCCCACCCTGCTGTTCCGGTACCGGCCCGGCCCGGCCACCCTGGCCTCGCTGGTGGCCCTGGGCGGCGACCGGTTCCGGCTGGTCGTCGCCGAGGGCGAGGTCCTCGACTCCCCCGCGCTGCCCGCCCTGGAGATGCCCTACGGGCGGTTCCGGCCCGACAGCGGGGTGCGGGGGTGCATGGACGCCTGGCTCCTGGCGGGCGGCACCCACCACATGGTCATGAACGCCGGGCGGTGCGCGCAGGACTGGCGTGTCCTGTGCGCGCTGACCGGCATCGAGTACGTCCGGGTCTGACCCCGGCCCCCCGGGGCCGCGCCGCCGGGTGCGGCCCCGCCCCCTTCTCCCGTCCCTCCTGCTTCCTCTCACGTCCCACGCACACCGACACGAAAGAGACCCCCCATGTCGCACGGTCCACACACGCCGCGAACGGCGGCCACCGCCCTGCTCGCCGCAGCGTCCCTCCTGCTCACCGCCTGCAACGGCGTCGGCGACGCCGCCCGGTCCGAGGGCGAGAACGGCCTCATCGGCATCTCCATGCCCACCCAGTCCTCCGAGCGGTGGGTCAACGACGGGCGGAACATGGTCGCCGAGTTCGAGGCCCGCGGGTTCGGCACCGACCTCCAGTACGCCGAGGACGTCGTGCCCGACCAGATCTCGCAGATCGAGAACATGATCACCCGGGGCGCCGACGTCCTGGTCATCGCCGCCATCGACGGCGAGGCCCTGGGCGACGTGCTCGACACCGCCGCCTCCGGCGGCATCCCCGTGATCGCCTACGACCGGCTCATCATGGGCAGCGAGAACGTCGACTACTACGCCACCTTCGACAACTTCGAGGTCGGGGTGCTCCAGGCCCGGTACATCGTCGACGCGCTCGGGCTGGAGGACGGCGAGGAGGGCCCGTTCAACCTGGAGGTGTTCGGCGGCTCCCCCGACGACAACAACGCCTACTTCTTCAACGACGGGTCCATGTCGGTGCTCCAGCCGCACCTGGACGACGGAACGCTGGAGATCCCCAGCGGGCAGACCGAGATGGGGCAGATCGCCACCCACCGCTGGGACGGCGCCGTCGCGCAGTCGCGCATGGACAACCTGCTCAGCGCCCACTACTCCGACGAGGAGCTGCACGCCGTGCTCTCCCCGTTCGACGGCATCAGCCTGGGCGTCATCGAGTCGCTGCGCGCCGTCGGCTACGGCTCCGGCGACCGGCCCCTGCCCGTCGTGACCGGGCAGGACGCCGAGCTGTCGTCGGTCCGCTCGATCATCGCCGGGGAGCAGACCCAGACCGTCTTCAAGGACACCCGGGCGCTGGCCGCGCAGACCGTCGACATGGTGGAGGCGCTGCTCGCCGGGGAGGAGGTGCCGGTCAACGACACCGAGACCTACGACAACGGCGTCAAGACGGTCCCCGCCTACCTCCTGGAACCGGTGTCGGTCGACATCGACAACTACGAAGAGGTGCTCGTCGAGAGCGGCTACTACGAGGAGTCGGACCTGTGACCGCCGCCCCCTTCACGGACGCGCCGCCGGGCCCGGGTCCGGGTCCGGGCCCGCTGCTGAGCATGCGGGGCATCCGCAAGGAGTTCCCCGGCATGGTGGCCCTGGACGGGGTCTCGCTGGAGGTGGGCGAAGGCCGCGTCCACGCCCTCATGGGCGAGAACGGGGCGGGCAAGTCCACCCTGGTCAAGGTGCTCAGCGGGGTCCACCCCGCCGGAACGTACACCGGGGACATCGTCCTGGACGGGCGGCCCTGCGCGTTCACCGACGTGGTCGACAGCGAGCGGGCGGGCATCGCCATCATCCACCAGGAGCTGGCCCTGGTCCCGCAGCTGTCCATCGCCGAGAACGTCCTGCTCGGGCACGAGGTCACCCGGTTCGGCGTGCTGGACCGGGACGCCACCCACGCCCGTGCCCGCGAGCTCCTGCTCCGGGTGGGCCTGGACGAGAACCCGGACGTGCCGGTGTCGGCGCTGGGCATCGGGGCCCAGCAGCTCGTGGAGATCGCCAAGGCGCTGGCCAAGCGGGTGCGCCTGCTCATCCTGGACGAGCCCACCTCCGCGCTCAACGAGACGGAGAGCCTGCGACTGCTGGACCTGCTCCGCGAACTGCGCGACCAGGGCGTCACCTGCATCCTCATCTCGCACAAGCTCGGCGAGGTGGTGGGTGTGAGCGACGAGATCACCATCCTGAGGGACGGGCGCACCATCGAGACGCTCGTCGTGGAGCGCGACGAGGACGGGACCCCGTCGGTGGACGAGGACCGGATCATCCGCGGCATGGTCGGGCGCTCCCTGGACCGGCTCTACCCCGAGCCGCTCGGGGAGGTCGGCCCGGTCAGGTTCGAGGTGCGCGACTGGACGGTCGACCACCCCGCCCAGCCGGGGCGGCGCATGGTCGACGGCGTCGACCTCGACCTGCGGGCGGGCGAGATCGTCGGGCTGGCCGGGCTCATGGGGGCCGGGCGCACCGAGTTCGCGATGAGCCTGTTCGGGCGCTCCTACGGGAGGTACGTGCGGGGCACGCTGTTCAAGGACGGCGAGGTGCTTCCGGTCCCCGACGTCGCGGCGGCGGTTCGGGGAGGCCTGGCCTACGTGCCCGAGGACCGCAAGACGCTCGGGCTGCTGCTGGACGAGGACATCCGGCGCAACACCACCCTGGCCGGGCTGCACCGGGTCTCCCGCCACGGGGTCATCGACCAGGCCCGGGAGACCGTCGAGGCCCGGCGGATGGGCGAGGACCTGCACGTGCGGGGCAACGTCGCGGGCGGGGCGGTGCGCACGCTCAGCGGCGGCAACCAGCAGAAGGTCGTCCTGGCCAAGTGGATGTTCACCGAACCCGAGCTGCTGATCCTGGACGAGCCGACCCGCGGCATCGACGTCGGCGCCAAGTACGAGATCCACCTGATCATCCGCCGGCTGGCCGCCGCGGGCGCCGCGGTCCTGCTCATCTCCTCGGAGCTGCCCGAGGTGCTGGGCATGTGCGACCGGATCCACACCATGTGCGAGGGGCGGCTCACCGGAGAGGTGGCCGCGGCCGAGGCCGACCAGGAGACCCTGATGAGACTGATGACGAGAACCGGGGACCGGCCATGAACGACACGACCTCGGGAAAGGACGCTTCGGGGCGGGGCGGCTCGGGAAGGGCCGCTTCGAGACGGGACGCCTCGGGGCGGGTGGGTCTGCGGCGGGCCGGGCTCGGGAGCCTGCTCCGCGGCGACACCCGCCGGTACGGGATGGCGGTGGCCCTGGTCGCCATCGTCGTCCTGTTCCAGATCCTGACGGGCGGGCTGCTGCTGACCCCGCTCAACATCACCAACCTGATCCTGCAGAACTCCTACATCCTGATCCTGGCCATCGGCATGATGCTGGTGATCGTCACCGGGCACATCGACCTGTCGGTGGGGTCGGTGGTGGCGTTCACCGGGGCGGTGTCGGCGATCATGCTCACCTCGTGGGGGCTACCGACCGCCGCGGTGGTGCCGCTGGCGCTGCTGCTGGGCGCGGCCATCGGGGCCTGGCAGGGGTTCTGGATCGCGTACGTGCGCGTCCCGGCGTTCATCGTCACCCTCGCCGGGATGCTCGTGTTCCGCGGCGCCACCCTGGCCGTGCTGGGCGGGGAGTCCATCGCCCACCTGCCCTCGTCGCTGCGGCTGCTCGCGGGCGGGTTCCTCCCCGGCGGCGGGGGCGAGGGTCCGCACCTGCCGACCCTGGTGCTGGGTGCGGCGGGGGCGGCGGTCGTGGTGTGGATCCAGTGGCGGGCCCGGGCGCGGACCCGGGCGCACGGGCTGCCGGTGCAGCCCGCAGCGGTGACCGCGGCCGCCTCGGCGGTGCTGGTCGCGGCGATCCTGGCGTTCGCGTTCGCGCTGGCGACCCACAACGGGCTGCCGATCGTGGGGCTGCTGCTGGTGGCGCTGATCGCGGGGTACTCGTTCGTGACCCGGTCCACGACCGCGGGGCGGCGGATCTACGCGGTGGGCGGCAACGAGCGGGCGGCGGCGCTGTCGGGCATCCGGACGCGGCGGACGACCTTCTGGGTGTTCGTCAACATGGGGGCGCTGTCGGCGCTGGCGGGGCTGGTGTTCACGGCGCGGCTGAACGCGGCGACCCCGGGGGCGGGCACCATGTTCGAGCTCGACGCCATCGCGGCCGCGTTCATCGGGGGCGCGTCGGCGTCCGGCGGGGTGGGCACGGTGGTGGGGGCCGTCATCGGCGCCCTGGTCATGGGGGTCCTCAACAACGGGATGTCGCTGATCGGGCTCGGGGTGGACTGGCAACAGCTCATCAAGGGGCTGGTGCTGCTGCTGGCGGTGGCCTTCGACATCTACAACAAGCGGCGGGTCGGCGCGGGCGGGGCGGTGTTCGGGTTCCGGCCGCGAGGGCGTCCGGGGCCCGGGGAGCGGCCCCCGACGGAGTCCGGGGACCGGGCGCCGGCCTCGGCCTGAGTGGTGCGGCCATCCGAGTGATTCACCCATCTGAATGGTGACGCCATCTGAATGATCTGGCCATCCGAGTGGTGCGGCCGCCTGCATGGTGTCGCCATCCGAGTGGCATTGCCATTTGAATGGTTTTGCCATCCGAATGATGCCGCCATCTGAGCGGCGCGGACTCCTGAGCGATACGGCCGCCTGGACGGTGTGGCCGCCCCGCAGCTACCCCTGCGGGGCGGCCACGCTCGCGCGTTCCACGAGCGTGGGGGTGATCGTCCGACGGGTGGACGCGGTGGGCTCGCCGGACATGCAGGACAGCAGCACGTCCAGCGTCTCGGTGGCCACCCTGGCGAAGTCGGGGCGCACGGTCGTCAGCGGCGGGATGAAGTAGGCGGCCTCGGGGACATCGTCGAAGCCGACGACGCTCACGTCACCGGGGACGGCACGGCCGCGTTCGGACATCGCCCGCAGGATGCCCAGGGCCAGGTGGTCGTTGGCGGCGAACACCGCCGTGACCTCGGGCATACGGGCGAGGATCAGCCCGGCCCGGTATCCGGAGGCGGCGCTCCAGTCCGCGGGGCTCACCGGCGGCACCTCGGCCCCGGCCTCCTCCAGGGTCCGCCGCCAGCCCCGTTCCCGGTCGGCGGCGTCGAACCACTCCGAGGGACCGGACACGTGCCAGACGGTCCGGTGCCCGGCGTCCAGCAGGTGGCGGGTGGCCAGCCGCGCGCCGGCCTGCTGGTCCACCGTCACCAGGGTGTCGCCGCGCGCGGGGTCGCCGTCCACCGCGACCAGCGGGATATCGGGTGGTACCGCGGCCAGCGCCTCGTCGGCGGCCGCGGTGGGCGCTATCACCACGATCCCGGCGGCGCGCTGCTCCAGGTGGTGGTCGACGGCCTCCGCGATGGAGCCCCGGTCCAGCACCCGCACCCGGCGGACACTGACCACGAAACCCCGGGCCGCCGCAGCGAGCTCGAAGGCCGCCAGCAGCGAGGAGGGGCCGAACAGGGTCGAGTTCTGGGCCACGACGCCGATGAGCTGCGTCCGGCCGGTCGCCAGCGCGCGGGCGGCCCGGTTGGGGCGGTATCCGAGCTGCTCGATGGCCGCGCGCACCCGCAGCCGGGTCTGCTCGCGCACGTTGGGGTGGCCGTTGAGCACCCGGGAGACCGTCTGGTGGGACACCCCGGCCAGGCGCGCGACGTCGGTCATCGCGGGGTCCCGGGCCGCCCCGGATGTCGATGGGGTCCGGTCCACCCGCAGCTCCTTCACAGCCGACACCGTCACAGGCCCCCGGCGAACGACCGCCCAGAGGCACGGGTGGGCGCTAACATATCCCATTCGACACCCATCGCGACAGCCCGTCCACCAGCGGAAAACGCTTCCCGCGCTCCCTTGTTAGCGCTCTCACTCCTCCCCAACGATCTGCCCGTCATCGGTGATCCTCCGGGCACCCGTCACCAGATCCCGCAGGACTTGCCACACCCGCACCTCATTGGTGGTCTCCATCCTGGCCGTCCGCCCGTCGGGTGCGACCAGCTCCCACGTGTTGTGGCGCGGGAACACCTGCCGGGCGGTGTAGATCCCACCGTCGGCACTGCCCAGGGTGAACTCCTCGCCCAGCCGGCGACGGGGCTTGCGCATCTCCTCGATCAGCCGCCTCAACGCCTCCCCGCCGTCGGACGGCTGCGACCCGGTGGACTTCGCAAAGAATCCCATGTCCCCTCCTCGCCCCATGATCCGCCGCCAACCACCCCCCGTCACCCCCGCATACCCGGGGAGCACCAGGCCGCCGAACACCTGCTCGCCTACCCGCAGGGACCACCCCCGCGCACGGGGAGCACCGGGCGATGGCGTTGTCCTCGGCGTCGATGTGGGGACCACCCCCGCATGTGCGGGGAGCACCACGACCAGGCGCTGGGTGTAGAAGATCTCCCGGGACCACCCCCGCGCATGCGGGGAGCACAGTCAGCTACCGGGCTTGGCCGACTTACGTCGGGGACCACCCCCGCGTGTGCGGGGAGCACACCGGAACCCCGCTGGTGGACAAGGCCCTGGAGGGACCACCCCCGCGTGTGCGGGGAGCACAACCAGTCGCGAGCCTCCTGCGGGTCGGAGTAGGGACCACCCCCGCGTGTGCGGGGAGCACGTCTACTACCTGGACGCCGCGGACGGCGACCGGGGACCACCCCCGCGCGTGCGGGGAGCACGGCAAATGACCTGCATGGATTCCATTGGAAACCAGGCGATTTTCAAACTTCTTGGATTTCAGACACTCGAACTGAAAACACACAAAACAAGCATGTGTCGCTCAGCGTCCGAAACGGCGTCGTTTGGAGGCCTTGCTCCAGCCCTTCTTCGGCGGGGTGGCCGTGGCTGATGGCGATGGCTGCTTCGGGCGGTTGATCAGGGTCAAGCCCTCGTGGTCCACCGGTTCCCAGTGGTGCTCGAACGTCTTGAAGCCGAACCCCTGCTCCGAGTCGTTCGTGTACACCAGCAACGCCCGCCCCTGCCCCGCGTACTGCTGCACCTCCTCCCACAGCAGGTCGCGCACCCTTCGGGACGGCCTTCCCACGAACACACCCGAGGAGATCTCCATCAGCCATCGGGTCAGCAGCCCCCGCAACCCCTTCGGGCAGTTGGTCAACACCAGGACCGTCACCAGACGACCTCGAACTCGTAGTTGTGTCCCGCCTCCAACAGCCGCCCGCGGTCACCGACAAGGGCCACCTCGTCCCGTTCCTCGGCGGCCCCGTCCGCTTCGTCTCCCAGGAGCAGCCGCTTCACGTCGCCCACGCAGCGCTCCAGCAGCCCCTCGTGATTGATCTTGTCTCGCAGCAGCCTCCGGGTCACCCCGTCGACGTCCTCGTCTCCCTGCGCCGCCGCGTCGAAGGCCACCGGGATTCCGATCTCCACCTTGTACAGATCCGCGATGTCCATGACGAACCCGCGCTCATGCCCCGAGTGCACGAACCCCAGCCCCGGGCTGCACCCCAGCGCGGCGGTCACGGAATGCGCCACCCCGTAAAAACACTGCGCCGCGGAGGTGATCGCCTTGTTCGGTGTATCCGACCGGTCGTGGTCCCCCGGTACGTAACGCCTCCCGTGCCAGGGCACCCCCGTCCGCTCCGCCTCTTTCCGGTAGGCGGCCTGCACGCGCTTGCCCTCGTGCCCCAGGAGCTGCTGTCGCGTTCGCCCCTCGACACCCAGGTCGGGGAACCGCATCCGGTACATGTCCCGCGCCACGTTCAACCGCTTCTGCGGGTTGGCCCACGCCGTCGCCTGGGCCTCCACCAGCTTCGACGAACGCGTCAGCGCCCGCCCCGCCGCGTAGAACCGCACCCCGTACTCGCCCACCCACACGACGGTCGCGCCGCACTCCCCCAGCAGTTTCATCGCGCCATCGGTGACCCGGGTCCCCGGCCCCAGCAGCAGCGCCCCGATGGTCGCCGACGGCAGGTGCCGAATCCCCTCCCCGTCCGAGGCGGTGATCGCGTTGTCCTCCCGGTGCACGACGCACTTCTCCAGGTACACGAACGAGATGCGCTCGCCGACCCGGGTCAGCTCCCACGGCGTCGACGCCCCGCGCCGCCCCGCCGTTGCGGTCACCGCCCCACCTCCACCGGCGCCAGGGTCATCAGTCCGCACCCGTACGCCTTGGCCCGGCCGATCCCCGCGCACAGCACCCGCCGCAGCGCGTCCGGGTCGGTGACGGTGAGCCGCCCGTCGAAGGTCGCCTTGACGATCGGCACCCGCATCCGCTTCCCCTTGCGGTCCGGCCGCGGGTCGGGTTTGTCGAACCCCGCCGCGTTCCGGTCGTGCACGGTCAGTTCGTACTCGTCCTCCCCCGGCAGCAGCTGCTGGTCGGAGGGCTTGCGCACGATCGCGAACCCGGACGCGTCCTGCCGCTGGATCAGCCACCCCGCCTGGTGCCGCGGGGTGACGTGCGCGGTGACCTTGGTGGGCTCCCCGTCCTTGCGCCGAATGCTGTGCACCGGGTTGGCGGTGAGCCGGAACGCCCACGTCTGCCCCTTGGCCAGCCGGTCGAGGAACCCCGTGTAGTCGTGGCTCCTCCACACCCGTTCCGGGTCGTCGACGTTCTTCCACCCGGCCTGTTCCATGAGGTCGTCCATCAGCGGCCGGTTCGGGCTCACCACGTACAGCAGCACCTCCGCGCGCGAGTTGCGGTCCAGGCGCCACAACACGCGCGGCCCGCCCGGGTCGGAGGGCAGTATCTCGGGGAAGCATCCCATCACGGCGGCGTGCAGCACCTGTGGGGACGACAGCAGCCGACGGCTTCCCGTCCTGTTGGTGTTGAAGCGGAATCGGGTGAGGTACATCAGTCTCCTCCCAGCGCGAGCAGGGGGTCGTGGTCGGGTACCCGCTCGCGGCGCGCGTCCGGGTTGCGCACCCGCACCGAGCGAGCGGTCACCGCGCGCATCGCGTAACGCCGGTGCAAGGGGTTGAAACTGACCGGAAGATCGCGGAACAGATCCCCG
Source organism: Nocardiopsis protaetiae (assembly GCF_045446735.1). Lineage (NCBI taxonomy): Bacteria > Bacillati > Actinomycetota > Actinomycetes > Streptosporangiales > Nocardiopsidaceae > Nocardiopsis > Nocardiopsis protaetiae. Next base: position 941 of record NZ_JBJJBV010000037.1, on the reverse strand, counting down.
CCGGTTCCACCCTCAGAGTCCGTGAGGGTGGTGAGTTCCACCTCGGGCGTTCCGCGCCTACCGCGCCGGTACCAGGGGGCGGCCTGCCAGGGCAGTCCGTTCAGCACGTCCTCGATCCGACCGGGGAGCGGTTGCCCCAGGTCCAGGGGCCGGGACGGCGGGCAGGAGCGCCGGCCCAGGTAGGGCAGGAAGACCGGGGCCCGGACGGCGTCGTACAGCGCGCCGATGAGCTCCGGGTCCCCCTCGACCGCCGCGACGAACACCGCGTCCGCCAGGTAGAAGCGTTCCGACACCGGCATGGACACGTCCGTGACCAGGTGCCGGGCCGTCTGGTAGTCGCGCACCCGGACCCCGGGCTGGTCCACGCGGACCCCGAAGCGGAGCGCCGCCAGGTCGGACAGGTCCGCGGTGCGCTCCCGCCCCAGGGCGGCGGCGAGCAGCCCGACCACCCCGCTCTTGGTCGGGGCGTTCTCCGTGGTGCGCCGGGCGAACCGGGACGCCGACCCCCAGGACTGGAGCGGTCCCGCCAGGACGAGGGGCAGCACGCTCATGCGCCGGACACCTGGCGCCGGGCGACCGCCTCGCCGACCTGTTCGACCAGTTCGGGGAGGGTGACGGGGGTTCCGATACCGGCGAGCTTGGCGGTGCGCGTCCCCACGCGGACCACCCAGGTGTCGACGTCGTCGGCGGCACCGTAGGCGCTTTCGACCTCGGGGATGTAGTTCGCGAGGTTCTCGCAGGCCTGCGCGAGGTAACCCTTCTCCGCCTCGATGGGCTCCTCGAAGGCCCCCACGAAGCTGATCGGCCGCGCCCCGCGCAGTTTGACGATCACCACGTCCGGGAGGGTGTGGTTGCCGAAGGTGTTGATCTTGCCGGTGGGCAGCGACTCCACGAACCCGCGCACGAACGCCTGCACCGCGCGGCGCAGCGGCTCGGTGGCG
>NZ_JBJJBV010000369.1:0-5479 GCF_045446735.1 Nocardiopsis protaetiae | reverse complement strand
CCCCCGCCGGGGTGCGCGTCCTATTCGCCGTAGGCCTCGGCGGCCTCGGCCTCCAGGCGCTCCATGGTCCCCTCGATGTCGGAGGGGTCGCCCAGGAAGTCCTGGAGGGCCTGCCACATGCCGTCGCCGACGGTGGCGCCGAACGCGGCGGGCTGCAGGTCGGACAGGTCGAACCGGATGCTGTCCCCGGCGGCCACGATCTGCTCGGCCACCTGGCCGGTGAGCGGGTCGGGGTAGGCGTCGCCGGTCAGGTTCCGGTTGGGGGAGACGAACCCGCCCTGGGCGGCCCACTCCTGGGCGGCCTCGGGGGAGGCCAGGAAGCTCAGCAGCTCCATCGTGGCCTCGTCGTCGGTCATGGCCACGGCGGCGTCGCCCGCGACCACGACCGAGTCCTGCTCCCCGGCGATGTACGGGAACCGGTAGTGCAGCGCCTGGTCGCCGACGTCGGCGTTGGTGCTGGAGGAGACCACGCCGCCGATGAAGTCGGCGCCCACGACCATCGCGGCGGAGGGGTCGTCGCCGAACACGTTCGTCACCGAGGTCGGGAAGTCGGTCTGGAGGGTGCCGCTGGTGCCGCCCACCAGCAGGTTCTCGTTGTCCCACACCTGGGCGAGGACCTCCAGGGCCTCCTCGACGGTGGGGTCGGTCCAGGGGATCTCGCGGTCGCTCAGCTGGTCGTACTTCTCGGGCCCGGCCACCTGGAGGTAGACGTTCTCGAACCAGTCGCTGAGCACCCAGCCGTCGGCGCCCGCGATCGACAGCGGGGTGACGCCGACCTCCGACAGGTTCTCGGACAGCTCGGTGAAGTCGTCCCAGGTCTCGGGGGGCTCCGCGCCGGTCTCGGCGAACAGGTCGTTGTTGTACCAGACCAGCGACTTGTTGGTGACCTTCAGGTACACGCCGTAAGCCTGGCCGTCCACGGACCCGATCTCGCGCCAGGCCGATGCCATGTTGGCGTCCACGTCGGCGACCACGTCGTCGGTGAGGGGCACCAGGTCGCCGCTGGAGGCGAAGGTCTGGATGAGGCCGGGCTGGGGGATGAGCGCCACGTCGGGCACGTCGCCGCCCTGGATCCGGGTCTGCAGGACGGTGGACAGCTCGTCGCCGACGCCGCTGTAGGTGACGGTCGCCCCGGTCCGGGACTCGAACAGGTCCAGGACCTTCTCGAAGGCCTCCTGCTCGGCTCCGGCCCAGGGGCCGACGATCTCCAGGGTGACCGAGCCCAGCTCGGCGTCGCCGGAGCCGCCGCCGCAGGCGGTGGCGGCCAGGACCGTGGCCAGGGCGGCCGCGGTCACCGCGGGGAGGCGGCGGGCACCGCGGGCGCCGCGGGTACGGGATCGGGGGGAGGGGGATGGGGTCATGATGTTGCTCCTAGTCGCGGATGGCCGTGCCGGTGGCCGGGTCGAAGAAGTGGAGCCGTTCGGTGTCGACGGCGATGGTGATGTCCTGGCCCTCGAAGACGTGGGTGCGGGGGCTGAACCGGCCGACGACGACCACACCCTCGGAGGTGGCGGACAGGGCGTCGTCGGCCCCGGCGTCCCGGGCCAGTTCACGGGTGTCCTCGGTGACGACGGGGTCGGCGCCCAGCGGGAAGTGGACCAGGACGTCGGAGCCCATGGCCTCGACCAGGTCGGCGACCGAGGTGAGGGTCGCCCCCTCGGCGGAGCCGACGATCTCGGCGTCCTCCATGTCCTCGGGCCGGATGCCCAGGACGACCTTGGCCCCGGCGTACCCGCGGAGGGCGGGGCGCCGGTGCAGCAGGCCGTCGGGCAGGTCGAGGGTCTGCTCGCCCAGGTGCAGCCGGTACCGGCCGTCGTCGTCGGTGAGGGAGGCGGTGAGCAGGTTCATGCCGGGGGAGCCGACGAAGCCCGCGACGAACAGGTTGCGCGGGTGGTCGTACAGCTCCTGCGGCGGCCCCACCTGCTGGAGCACGCCGCGCTTCATGACGGCGACCCGGTCGCCCAGGGTCATCGCCTCGGTCTGGTCGTGGGTGACGTAGACGGTGGTCACCCCCAGGTCGCGCTGGATGCGGGCGATCTGGGCGCGCATCTGGACGCGCAGTTTGGCGTCCAGGTTGGACAGCGGCTCGTCCATGAGGAACGCGCGGGGGCGGCGGACGATGGCGCGCCCCATCGCCACCCGCTGGCGCTGGCCGCCGGAGAGGTTGCCGGGCTTGCGCTGGAGGTGCTCCTCCAGCTCCAGGATCCGGGCGACCTCGCGCACCCGCTCCTCGATCTCGGCCTTGGGCAGCTTGCGCAGCCGCAGCCCGAACGCGATGTTCTCGAAGATGTTCAGGTGCGGGTACAGGGCGTAGGACTGGAAGACCATCGCCACGTCGCGGTCGCGGGCCGGGACGTCGTTGACCACGCGGTCCCCGATGCGGATCGTGCCCTCGCTGATCCCCTCCAGGCCGGCGATCATGCGCAGGGCGGTGGTCTTGCCGCAGCCGGAGGGGCCGACCAGGACGAGGAACTCACCGTCCTGGATGTCCAGGGACAGGTTGTTCACGGCCCGGGTCCCGTCGGTGTAGACCTTGCCCAGACCGTCGATCACTATCTCCGCCACGGCGCCTCCGTCTGTTGTGGGGCGGCCGGGTCGGGGCCGCCGTAGAACCGGTGCCGCGGGGCGGGCCAGCGGACCTGTGACCCACGCCACCCTGCGGCGATGTGAGTCGACAGTAGTCCGGGGGACCCTAAGGAAGCCTTAATCCGTCATCTCATTCGACTTAAACCCACGGACCCCTCTGTCCCCCCTTGGGGAGGTCCGGGGCGGATCGTCCCACTGTGCCGGGAATCCCGGCCTCGTGCCCCGCGTCATCGTTGGTTAACGTGAGCGACATGGCAACGGTGTTGTTGGTCGAGGACGACCCGGTGGTGCGCGGTGCCCTGGTCAGGGCGCTGGGCAACCTGGGGCACGTGGTCCACCCGGTGGGTACGGCGTTGGAGGCTCTGCGCGAGGCGACCGAGCACGAACCGGACCTGGTCATCCTCGATCTGGGGCTGCCCGACCTGGACGGGGCGTCGGCCCTGCGCATGCTTCGCGGGTACAGCGAGGTCCCGGTGATCGTGGCGACGGCGCGCGGCGACGAGCCCACCATCGTGCGGCTGCTCAACGACGGCGCCGACGACTACGTGGTCAAACCGTTCTCCAGCGCCCAGCTGGCCGCGCGCATCAACGCGCTGCTGCGCCGCTCGCTGCGCGGCCCGGACCGCCCCGGCGACGGGGACGGCGAGCTGGTGGTGGGCGAGCTGGTCATCAGCCTGGACCGCCGCGAGGCGACCCTGGCGGGCCGGCCCCTGGACCTGTCCCGCCGCGAGTTCGACCTGCTCGCCCACCTGGCGGGGAACGTGGGCCGGGTGGTCCCCCGCCGCGAACTGGTCGAGGCGGTCTGGCACCAGCACCCGCTGGCGGGCCACGACCAGACCATCGACGTCCACGTGTCCTGGCTGCGCCGCAAGCTGGGCGAGAGCGCCGGGAACCCCCGCTACCTGCGCACCGTGCGCGGGGTGGGGCTGAAGATGGTGGAGCCCGGGTGAGGAGTCTGCTGGCACGCGCGGTGACCCTGGCCACCGTGCTGGTGGCGGTGGTGCTGCTGTCGGTGGCGCTCCCCTGGCTGTGGTGGGACTCCTCCCAGCGGGTCCGGGACGAGGCGCTCTCCCAGGCCGACCTGGTGGCCGCCGCCGTGGCGGTGGACGCCGACCCCGACACCCTGTACCGGATGGTGGCCGGGCTGCCCGCGGGGGAGGCCGGCCACCTGGCCGTGCACCTGCCCGGCCGGGCCGCGGTCGGCGCCAGCCGCTCCTCGGCCGCCCAGGTCGAGGCGGCCCGCGCCGGGGACACCGGGCCGGTCCCGGTCGACGGCGGAACGCTCCACCTGGTGGCCGCCCCCGTCCCGGAGGGCGGGACCGCGGTGGTGGAGGTGTACCTGCCCGCGGGCGCCGCCCTGCGCGAGGCCGGGCCGGTGGCGGCCGCCCTGGTGGCGGTCGCGCTGCCGGCCGTGCTCGTCGCCGTCGCCGCGGCCGACCGGCTCAGCGTGCCCGCCCGCCGGGCGCTGCACGCGCTGGCGGTGACGGCGGTGGCCATCGGGGCGGGGCGGCTCAACGCCCGCGTCCGGGTGCACGGGCCGCGCGACCTGGTCGTGCTGGGCAACTCCATCAACACGATCGGCGAGCACGTCCAGGAGCTGCTCGCCAAGGAGCGGGAGATGGTCGCCGACGTCTCCCACCGGCTGCGCACCCCCCTGACCGCGCTGCGGCTGGACGCCGAACTCCTGCCCGGGGCGGAGGGGGAGCGCATCCGCGAGGCGGTGAACGCCCTGGAGCGGGACGTGGACGAGATCATCCGCAACGCGCGCCCGCGCACCGAGGTCCTCGCCGAGGAACTGGAGTCCGACCTGGTCGATGTCGTCCGCGAGCGGATGGGGTTCTGGTCCATGCTCGGCGAGGACCAGGGGAGGAGGGTGGAGGTGGACCTGCCCGACACCCCGGCGCGGGTGGCGCTGCCCCCGCAGGAGTGCACTGCGGTGCTCGACGCCCTGGTCGGCAACGTGTTCCGGTACACCCCGGCGGGGAGCCCGCTGGCGGTGACCGTGGTCCGCCACGCCGGGTGGGTGACGCTCATCGTGGAGGACGCCGGGCCGGGGTTCGCCGACCCGGCGGCGGCGCTGCGCCGCGGGGCCAGCGGCGGCGGGTCGACCGGGCTGGGGCTGGACATCGTCCGCAACGCCGTGGAGGCCATCCGCGGCACGGTCCACCTGGAGCGGGGGCGGCTGGGCGGGGCGCGGGTGCGGGCCCGGTTCGCCGAGGCGGGGGTCCCGCACGAGGCCGACCCGCCGCGGGCGTGGCGGCTGCGGCGCTCGGGCTGACCGCGCCCCCGGTCGGGCCGTCTGAAGCGGCCGACCGGGAACCCGGTTTCGGACCGGAGTGAAACGGCGGACATCTCGGGCGCCCAGGGAAGGTTCGTCCGGTTTCGTTCCGATGTGAACGCGCCTGGTGACCACCTGTGGCCACCGGCCCCGCCGTTCGCCGGAATCCGCTACCCGGGCGTGGTGGGATACCCCCCATGAAGACGCATCCCCAGTCCCCCGCACGCCTCAGCCCCGCGGCCGAGCTCATCGCCGCCTTCGTCTCGACCGGCGCCGCCCTGGGCGACCGGGCCGACCTGGCGCGGTTCCTGCGCGCCCACCGCCTGGCCGCCGAGGGCGCCATCCCCATCACCCTGGCCGACCTGGACGAGGCCATCGCCCTGCGCGAGGGCATCCGCGCCGTCCTGGAGCAGTCCGCCGAACCCGACCAGGAGGCGCTGGCCCGCGGCCAGAAGGTGCTCGACGGCCTGCGCGTCACCGTGCGCCTGCAGCCCTCCCGCGAGCAGCTGGCCCCGGCCGTCGTGGACGAGGTCCGCCGCGGCCTGGCCCGCATCGCCGGCGCCTGGGCGAGCGTGCTCGCCAACGGCGAGTGGCGCCACCTGCGCGGCTAGCACT
>NZ_JBJJBV010000368.1:0-5775 GCF_045446735.1 Nocardiopsis protaetiae | reverse complement strand
GGGGATCAGCAGTCGCAGGCGGTGGTCACCCACGCGCTGCAACGTGCCTCACCGCCCTGCAGACAGCACTGGCGGCGCTGCGTGTACACGCGGCGGGAGCAGGTGCTGCTGATGCAGCGGTACTGGTAGCCGCACGGGGCTGCCGCGGCCTGGGCCTCGGCCCGGGGGGTGAGACGTTCGAGGATCCGGTCAGCGAAACGAAGGAGGGGGGAGGCCTTCATGAACAACCTTTCTCTCATCACCCCCTACCGAGGGCGACAGAAGCACCATAAAGGTTTGATGTCCTATTACGCCAGGATTGTTGACTCGGTCACTGGGAGTTAACAAAAGCAATGGGAACAGTGGAAACCACAGAAGCAGCAGAAACATCAGAAGCGCCAGAAACAAAGGATGATGGGATCCACGCGTTCCATGAATCCACTGATCAAAACGCGTGATCACCCTTGTTGCGGTGTGCGAACGCCGGCGCCCGGCGTCGACCTGTCCTGTCGAAGGGGTCCTGTCCGCGCCCCCGGTCGGCCGGTTCCGATCGTCCACAAAGGAAGTCCGCCTCGATGCCCTCGTGTATATGAAAAACTCGCATGATGGTGTTGCGTTTTTATTCGTCCCTGGTATGCGAGAAGTGTGGGAACTTTCTATCGACAGGGCACCATTCGGGTCGTGGTACCGAAACGGTGCAGGGTGTGCCGGACCTGGCCACTCCCGCTCTGGGCATCATCCGCATCAAGGGGGACGGCAAGGGGCGGCACCCCTCCCTACGCCGTCACCGTCGTATCCCGGCCCTGCTCTGACCCGTCCCCCCGCCCCGGGCGGGCGCCGTCACCGTTCGAGGCCCACCCGGTCGAGCCCGGCCACGAACCGCCGCCTGCGCCGGTGTTCGTTGCGCAGCCCGTCGACGAACGCCCGCCCCTCCTCCGCTCGCTCCAGACGCTCATCGCAGCCGTGTTCGACGGCGGCTCCCGCGCGCTCCCTCCGTGCAGCAGAACCTCGACCAGGGCGCCGGGGCGGCCCCCGGGCGGGGCCGCCGCCACCCGACTCCCCGCGGCCTCGACATGGACCTCCACGAACCGGTGTGCGGCCCCGCCCACGTGCCCCCGGAGTCGTCGACGCGCAGTGCCCGGTCGATCAGGGCGTGCGGGGCGTTCCGGTCCGCCCTGCCGCCCGCCCAGACGGCCGCGCGCAGCTCCGGGACATGTCGGCGGCCGGCGGAGTGAGTTCCACCCGGTAGGGGAGGGAGACGGTGACGGTGCCGCGCACCGTGTCCCTGTCCACGGCCAGGCCGATGCTCTCGGAGACGTGGTCGACACCGGCAGGTGCGCCCGGTCACGGTTCGGCAGGGTCACCGGGTCAGGGTCCACCCGCCCTCGGCGGTGATGGCCAGCAGCATGGTCCCCTCGACGAGGCGCGCCTGCCCGCTGTACGGACCGATCTCGTTGACCAGCAGGTCCCGATCGCTGTCGGTGTACGCCCAGATCGCGAAATTGCTCTCACCGCCGTAGTCGATGTCCAGCACCGTCAGGCCCTCGGGTTCCCATTCCATGAACAGGACCTCGTCACCGTCACCGGCGGCCTCGTCGTCCCCCGACGGCCACCGCTCGGTCTCCTCCAGCGGTTTCAGCGACACCTCCCAGGTCCCGTCCGCACTGATGTCGAGCGCGGCGAGGTCCTCGCCGACGAGGACGTTGTACAGCACCGTTCCCTCGTAGGGGCCGATGGTGTTCACCAGGAGGTCCTGCTCCTCGCCACGGGAGTCGATCGCCCACACGGCGAAGTTGGAGGAGCCCTGGTGGCTGAAGCTCGCCACCCGGGGCTGGTCGTGCTCGACCACCTCCAGGACGGTGTCGCCGGAACCGTCGTACTCCAGCGTCTCGGCCGGGTCGAGCTGAGCCGGTGCCGCCGCGATCACGAACGGGACCGTGAACGCCAGTGCGGCCAATGCCGGTGTGAAGCGCTCTCGGGTGTGCTCGCCGATGCCGTTCATGGTGCCCCCGTTCGCCCCGGCCGGGTGGACGGGGTCCTACCAGAATCCCTCCGACCTGTGCCGACGTCACCGGATCCGACCCTTCCCGGGAACGCTCTTTGCCCTGTTCGGAGTCCTGTGGCGGCTCCGGAGGCCTCGGGTCGGCGGTCGGGGCCGCGGAACTACGAGAAACCCACCCCGTGCTTCACAGTTTTCTTTTAACTTGGTTGACTGAGTTCACAATGAATGCAGTAGCATCTCTTGTGTACGCGAGAAATGAGTTCACGCACCCGAGCTTCCTCCTGTGGGGTCCCTGTGGATGCTTCCCTTGTTCCCGATGGTGTGCGCGGCGACCCGCAGCACATCCGTGTCGGCCCGGCGGTCCTCGGCGGCCGTGACACCTCCTGCCCCGTCCGGCTCTCCCTCAAGGCCCGCCCCGCGCTGAGCCCGAAGATCCGCTTGCGGCGCCGGGAAGGACCGGTCGCCGAGGACTTCCCCCTCGGCCCGGTCCAGGAGGCCATCGACCGCCTGGAGTTCGGCCACCCGGAGTCCGGCGCCCGGGACGGGGACCCCGTACGCTCCCTCTCCGCCAAGGCCCTGCGCCACGGCGGCCTGGCCCGCTACGCCGAGCACGCCGTGAACACCTACTGTTCACACCTGCGCAAGCACGACGACCACCACCTGCGCCCGGTGCGCGGCCGCTGGGTCGTCCAGAGGCAGGGACCGAACTCCCCCTTGTGGGAGGCCTACCACTGGGGCCGCCAGTACGAGAGCCCGGACGGAACGCACCGTGAGTTCCGCTTCCTGCGGACAGGGCCGGCCGCGCCCGAGCGGCGCACCCCGGCCGAGACCGCGCTGGCCGCCTACGTCACTGCTTTCGGCACCCTCGACCCGCACCCCGGCGGATGGTGGGAGCCCTTCCGCCCCGGCCCCTCGGGCCTGGACGCCACGGCCGAATCCGGGCGCGGCCTCGCCCTGGTCGACGCGTTGGCCACCTCCTGGGGCGACAACGGCATCGCCGACCACCGCCAGGTGTGGTTCTTCCTGGCCTACGACCTGACCGACAACCCCTGGACCACCGCGGCCTGAACAGACGCCTTCACGCCCCGGAACGTGAAAAGGGCCCAGGAGAGCGCGGCAACGCTCCCCAGGGCCTCACAATCCCGAAACCACACTGCGACATGTAAGAAAGCAGGATCGATGACGCATACTATCCCGCGCCCCCGACCCCCGCTCGAACCCCTGGCCAAACGCCCCGGCGCCCGCGGCCCGCACTGCCCGGCCTGCGAACACCCCTCCTGCCGCCGCTTCCGCGCCCGGGACCTCCCCCTCCTGGGCGGCCACCGCGCCGAGTTCCTGCGCGAGCACCGCCACGCCGCCACCCTCCAGGCCCGGTACCCACACCTGGTCATCTGGTTCGGCGAGGCCACCGGCTCCTACTGGGTCGCCTCCGCCGCCGGCCTCACCGAGGTCCCGGACCGCGCCACCCTCACCCGCCTGTTGGCCCCCCTCCCCACCAGGCCCTGACCCCGCCCCCGGCGCATGACGGCCGGTCCTCCCCGCACGAGGAGGACCGGCCGAATCGTTGTCGCCGACGTGTCATACCCGGTCAGGGGAGCTGTACATATTCCAAGTACTCGTTCACGAGCGCATGGATCTCGTATCTGTGCGCTTCGACGAAGTCACCCAACTGGTACGGCATGCCATCAGGACGAACGAAAGGGGAGTCGCAGTGCGGGCCGGGTACATGTACCAGGCGGCCCTCCTCCATCACGTACATTCCCGTCACCTGCGGCCGACCGGTTCCGGTGCTCATGTCGACCAGTACATGGCGCAGCCCCAGGAGTCCCAACAGCGTCGGGTCGACCGTCCAGACCTCTCCGGACTGCCGGTACACCCAGTAGTGGAGGGGATCGGAGAAGACGAACCGGACGAGTCGTCTCACGTCGGGTCGGTAGCGTCCGTCCCAGGCCAGTATGCCGAGCGTCGATCGTTGGATTCCTCTCATGTCACCCTGGAAGAATCGTTCCGTGTCGCCGACGAGTGCCGTGATTCCCGGAGTATAGAACTCGAAGGGGAGCGAGGGATTCGTACTCCCCCAGAGCAGCGTTTGCACCAGATCGCATGGATTGTAGACGCCGACCCGGACATTGGTGTGGGAGGAGTCCGCAGCGACCTCCGCGAACCAGCAGCGCATCAGCGCGGACCAGTCCTCGTTCCCGGAGAGCGCTTCCAGAACCTCGTCGGTGAAACTCGCCCAACGGGGTCGGATGCGCGGATCGGCCGAGCCGCTGTAGCGGACCTGCGACCTGTTGCCCGCGCTGTTGCCCTTTCCGCTGACGGCGTTGCACAGATCTCTGTCCTCCCAAGCATCGGAGGTGGCATAGATTCCGGTACGACGGATCTGCCTCAGTTCCCACAGGTGATCTTCGAGAAGCGCCGAGAACTTGTCCGGTGATCCCTGCTCCACCTCCACCGAACCGATGCCGTGCCTGTGGATGTGGTGGCTCGCGCGATACTCGGCAGGGCAGCCCTGGTATTCGTTGGGGACGTCGAAGTAGGGGTTGTCCTCATCGCCCTCACCGGGGACGACATCGAGTTCCTTCTGTAGTTCGGCGAGTTCGGGGATGATCCGTCCGATCGCGTAGTACAGGGCGAACCCGCAGACCACCCGGTCGTGTGCCGCCACCCGGTCGAAGTCGAAGCCCACCAGGTGGTGTGCCCGGGCCTGTGCCGCCAACGTGACCAGTCGCCCCCAACCGAGCTCACGGTCCTGCTCGCTTCGGTAGAAGCCCACCAACTGGACGCGTGTGGGCCTGAGGTCGAAGGGCTCGGGCAGGAAGTCGACGGGTTCGATCTGAAGGACCGCGCCATCGGCTCCCGCGGAGATCGCGTAACCCCGAAGGTCGTAGTCCCAATCCCGAGCCAGGTTGCTCGCCGGCGTGAGCAGATCGTGCCATGTGGTGGAGACGATGATGGCGCGGATCTGGTCTTTGGGAATCCCCTTCTCGCGGCGCAGCAACTCTGTGTACTTGGCGACCTCATGCAGTGCTTGACGTGCGGTTTCTCCGGACCGCTTCAATTCGATGACGACCCACATGTCGCCCTTGTCGCGGGCCAGGATGTCGACGAATCCGCGTGCGCCGTTGGAGTTGGGGACATGATACTCGGTGCGTACCGTTCTCAGTCCTGGTTCGATCATTTCCAGATGCGCTGCCAGGAAGTCGCGAATATGTTTTTCATGTGCCGTCACGCTGGCCGACGATACTGGATACCATCGGTGTCTTCTGCATCGCCTCTGGTGAATGCGGACTGAGAGAGTCGACTCATGGATATGGTCGGCCCCGGTCGCCTTCCGCGTCGTGGCCTGCTTCGACCTCGATTCGTCGATGGATCACGGTCGCTGGGCGGTCAGGGTGGTGGTCAGACCGCTTGTGCCGGCGGAGACGGGTGGGTCGGCCGGTCCAGAAGCGGCGGCGTTCGGTGGCCACGGTCCGGCGGTGCTTGATCCGGTTGTGCGCCGCGCAGAGGGGTTGGAGGTTGTCGGCGCGGGTGGGCCCGCCCTGGAAGAACTCCACGATGTGGTCGGCCTGGCACCAGCGCAGCGGCCGGTCGCATCCGGTCGGCCAGGCGCAGGCGGTGTGGCGGGCGAAGGCCGCCGCGCGCATTGCGGGGGAGGCCAGTCGCCGTTCTTCTCCCACGTGGGTCGCGGTGCCGTTGTGGTCGGTGAAGAGCGGGCGGACGGTGGCCCGGGTCAACCATGCGCGCAGGACGGAGAGGGGTAGCGCCTGCCCGGTGTCGGTGACCGGCGTTCC
>NZ_JBJJBV010000367.1:0-5535 GCF_045446735.1 Nocardiopsis protaetiae | reverse complement strand
AGTGGGGCTTTATGACCCCTGTCGGCGGGCGGATGCCGGTGCTGCGGTCGGCGGTGCGGCCGGGGGCGCGGGGGGCGGGGGCGGGGGCGGGGCGGACCCCACTCCGGAAGCGGGCCGGAGCGGGGCCGCCGCGGTCGTCAGCTCCCGAAGGGGACGGTCAGGGTGGCACCCCCGTCCGCGCCGGTCCGCACGCCGGACTCGGCCGCGCCCAGGGCGCTCCAGATCCGCAGGCGCACGGTCCCGCCGTCGAGGTCGGCGAAGGAGCCGGAGGCCGAGGACGGGCCCGAGCCCTGCGTGTAGGACTCCCAGCCGGTGACGTCGTTCGTGGCGAAGTAGGGGTAGGTCTCGGTCCGGTCGACGGTCCCGTCGCCGTCGAAGTCGTACTCGACGCGCACCTGGACGGCGTTGCCGACCGCGTTCCCGGAGTCCACGGGCAGGGAGAAGGCGGTCTCCCCGCCGTCGAAGGAACCGCTCACACCGGTCAGTTCGAGCACCACCGCGTCCGCCGGCGGGTTCCCGTCGCGGTTGACGCCGCCGGCGCCGGGCACCGTGATGAGGCCTTCGGTGCCGGGCGCTTCGGTCGACAGGCCCGAGCCGCTCGGGTACAGGACGCCGTCGCCCAGGTCGCCGCCCCCGGGGTCGGGGGAGGGGTCGGGGCTCGGCGACGGGTCGGGGCCGCCCGGGTCGCCCCCGCCGCCCTCGCCGACGGTGGAGGCCAGGGTGCCCGGGGCCACCTCCAGTTCGGTGCCGTCGGAGAACGTGACGGTGATCGGGGAGGTACCGGGGTTGAACGCGGTGTAGGCGCGCCCGTCGCCGTTGGAGAACACCGCGTAGTGGGCGGTGTCGGCGGTGACGGAGGCGTCCACGGTGCCGACCTCGGCCAGCGTGGACACCCACTGGTAGGTGTGCGGCTTGGAGCCGCCCGCCTCCGGCTCGTAGGTCTGCCACTGCGCCTCGAACGCGGCCAGGGCGGCGTCGCCGTCCGACAGCGCACGGTGCGCCCAGTGGATGTCGCGCCAGATCTCGGGCTGGCGGCCCAGGCGGTCCACCAGGGAGTCGTACATCGCCCCGGCGTGCGCGGGGTCGTGGCCCAGGTAGAGGGACCCGGCGGTGATGGGCAGGTAGTTGATGCCGTAGTGCTCCTCGTCGCCGCCGTCCCACCAGATGCGGTAGTCGCCGCCGTCGCCCCAGACCATGCCGACCACGTCGTGGTCGTACGCGTCGGGGAAGGTCTCCCCGCCGTGGTCCTGCCAGTAGCGGGTGACGGTGGAGGCCTGGGTGGTGTGCAGGAAGACGCCCAGGTCGCGCAGTTCCTCGTCGCCCGTCAGCGCGCCGAACAGCGCGGTGGAGGAGGCGAAGTGCATGCCCTCGGAGGAGGACTCCTGGTTGTTGCCCGCGGCGAACCCGGCGTGGCCGGAGGCCCAGCCGTGCCCGGCGTAGGGCGAGAAGGAGCGCAGGCGCGGGAAGAGGCCGTCCTCGGTGGCGGCCACGTCGTCGATGAGCATGCGGACCATGCCGCCCCAGTTGTCCTCGGCCGCCCAGTCGCGGTCGTAGCGGGCGATGGTGGCGGAGGCCGAGACCAGGTATCCGTAGTGGAAGTCGTGGTCGTTGAGCTCGGTGGTGGCGCCGAAGCTGTCCGGGTAGCCCAGGAGGGTCCCCCAGTCGGCCTCGTAGTGCAGGCCGCGGCTGCCGCCTGCGGTCAGCCAGTCCTCGACGCGCCCCTTGAGCAGGCCCAGGAGCTCGTCACGGCCCTCGGTGTAGCCGATGGAGTCGGCGATGGGCACCAGCTGGGCCAGGCGCCCCATGGCCTTGCCGTCCCAGTAGGTGTCGCCGGGGGAGGGGAAGTGCGCGTCCTCGTCGAGCACCTCGTCGATGAGCAGGCGCATCCGGTCGTGGTCGGCGGAGTCGACGGTGGGCAGGCTCGGCAGGATGCCCTGCGTGGTCAGCTCCGTGGTGAAGGAGCCGCCCAGGGCCACCCGCATCTCCCCGCGCGGGGAGGCGTAGGACAGGCCGGCGACCTCGTCGTCGCTGTTGTCCCAGTGGTGCGGGTACATCGCCAGGACGGTGCCCTCGGTGTCGCCCTCCAGCGCCTCGGTCTGTACCCGGTAGGTGCTGGTGAGGGTGGCGGCCGCCTCGTCGTAGTCGTACTCGACGACCGAGCCGGTGACGGCGGAGTGGGCGTAGGGCGCGAAGTCGTCCAGGGCGTCGGGCGAGGGCAGCAGCGCGACGGAGTAGTGCCCGCCGTTGCCGGTGGGCGCGGTGAAGGTGTTCCCCGAGCGGGACCACGGGGACCCGGTGGGCGAGAACAGGGCGTAGTGGTTGCCGTTGACGGTGGCGCCGACCGTGGAGCCGTCCTCGTGCCAGACGTCCGGGGGCGCGGTGAAGGCCACCCGGGCGTCGCCGCCGTCGGTGCGGGCGTGTGCGAAGGGCAGGCCCTGGCCGATGGTGATGTCGACGGTGGGGCCGCCGCCGCTCCAGCGGGCGGTCACGGTCCAGTCGCCGCTGTCGGCGACCCGGGTGTCGGGGGAGTCCAGGCCGACGGCGCCCAGGGAGAGGTCGGCGGTGTGCGGGAACTCGTACTTGAGGCCGTCCGCGACGAGCAGGGGCTCGCGGGGGTGGCCCATCTCCAGGCCCCCGGAGTGGGGGCGGTAGGTGGCCGGGTGGGCGTAGAGGTTCTCGCCGTAGGGGTTGTCCGGGTAGCGCTGGAAGATGAGGGAGGACCACCACTCGTTGGTGGGGGCCGGTCCGTCGAAGTCGGCGGTGACCTTGGGGTCGACCGGTGCGCCGTTGAGGTCGGAGGGGCCGGTGGCGCCGGCCGGGAGGGCGTCGTCGTAGCTCCCGGAGCCGACCGGGACCAGGGCCGCCGCGGCGGCCGAGGGGGCCGCGCTGGAGCCGGTGACGAGGGTGGTGACGGTGAGGACGGTCGCGCCGCCGATCGCGAGCGCCGCGAGGGCGGCGGGGGTGCCGCGGCCGGGGGAGCGGCGGCGGGAGGGGGTGGGGGAGGGTTCGGGGGATTCGGGGGAGGGGGGTGGTCGGTGGTCGTCCATATTCAGGTGCGCCTCTCTGGGGTTCAGCGGGGGGTTCGCGCATGGGAGCGCTCCCATGCGTGAGGAACCGTGTCCAGAGTGTGCGCAAGGCGGGATGTGAGCGCAATGGAGGAAACTTCGAAAGTTTCTGTTTTGTTACCGTTGTCGACTCCCGGGTCCGGTCGAGGACACTGGTCCGTGGCGTGAATCGGGGCTGTGGACAACGGCCCGGGCGTCGGCGGGCTCTGGTACCAAGGAACCATGGCCACCACCCCTGACCCCACCCCCACCACCGACCCCGCCGCCGCGGAACTGCGCGAGAGCGCCGAGGCGCACCTGCGCGCCCTGGCCGGGGACTCCGCCCGGCTGCGCGAGGACCAGTGGACGGCGATCCACGCCCTGGTCGCCGACCGGCGCCGGGCCCTGGTCGTCCAGCGCACCGGCTGGGGCAAGTCGGCGGTGTACTTCGTGGCCACCGCCCTGCTGCGGGCCCGGGGCGCGGGACCCACCGTCATCGTCTCGCCGCTGCTGGCCCTCATGCGCAACCAGATCTCCGCCGCCGAGCGCGCCGGCATCCACGCCCGCACCGTCAACAGCGCCAACACCACCGACTGGCAGGCCGTCTACGCCGACGTGGAGGCGGGGGCGGTCGACGTGCTGCTGGTCAGCCCCGAACGCCTCAACAACCCCGAGTTCCGCGACCGGGTGCTGCCCGAGCTGGCCGCCGGGGCCGGACTGGTCGTCATCGACGAGGCCCACTGCGTCTCCGACTGGGGGCACGACTTCCGCCCCGACTACCGGCGCATCCGCTCCCTGCTGCTGGACCTGCCCGACGGCGTCCCGGTGCTGGCCACCACCGCCACCGCCAACGAGCGCGTCACCCGCGACGTCGCCGAGCAGCTGCGCGCCGGGGCCGACCGGGACGAGACCCTCGTGCTGCGCGGGGCCCTGGACCGGGAGAGCCTGCACCTGTCGGTGGTGGACCTGCCCGAGCCCACCGACCGGCTGGCCTGGCTGGCCGAGCAGCTGCCCCGCATCCCCGGCTCCGGGATCGTCTACACCCTCACCGTCGCCGCCGCCGAGGAGACCGCCCGGTTCCTGGCCGAGCAGGGCATGGAGGTGCGCTCCTACACCGGGCAGACCGACCCCGACGAGCGCCGCGCCGCCGAGGACGACCTGCTCGCCGACCGGGTCAAGGCGCTGGTCGCCACCAGCGCCCTGGGCATGGGATTCGACAAGCCCGACCTGGGCTTCGTCGTGCACCTGGGCGCGCCCTCCTCGCCGATCTCCTACTACCAGCAGGTCGGCCGCGCCGGGCGCGGTGTGGAACGGGCCGAGGTGGTGCTGCTCCCCGGGCGCGAGGACACCCGCATCTGGGAGTACTTCGCGAGCCTGTCCTTCCCGCCGGAGGAGACCGTGCGCCGCACCCTCGACGCGCTGGCCGAGGGCGGGCCGCTGTCCGTCGCCCGCCTGGAGACCCGGGTGGACCTGCGCCGCAGCCGACTGGAGCAGATGCTCAAGGTCCTGGACGTCGACGGGGCGGTGCGCCGGGTGCGCGGCGGCTGGGAGGCCACCGGGCAGGCCTGGTCCTACGACGCCGAGCGCTACGAGGCGGTCGCCAAGGCGCGCGAGACCGAGCAGCGGGCGATGCTGGACTACATCGCCCTGGACACCTGCCGGATGGAGTTCCTGCGCCGCCAGCTTGACGACCCGGAGGCGACCGCCTGCGGGCGCTGCGACAACTGCACCGGCCGCACCTGGGAGACCGGGGTCGACCCGGGCCGCCGGGAGGCGGCCGCCGCCCACCTGGACCGCCCGGGCGTGCTCATCGAGCCGCGCCGCCAGTGGCCCACCGGCATGGACACCCTGGGGGTGCCGCTGTCGGGGCGGATCAGACCCGAGCTCCAGGCGGTGCCGGGCCGCGCCCTGGGCCGGTTCACCGACATCGGCTGGGGGGCCGAGCTGCGCGCCCTGCTCGCCGAGGACGCCCCCGAGGCCCCGGTGAGCGACCGCGTCCTCCAGGGGCTGGTGCGCGTCCTGGCCGCCTGGGACTGGGAGCAGCGGCCGGTGGGCGCGGTGGTCATGCCCTCGCGCACCCGGCCACGGATGATCAACGACCTGGCCGAGCGCCTGTGCGCCCTGGGCCGCCTCACCCCGGTGGGCTCCCTGGCCTACGCCACCCCGGAGGGCCCGGGGGAGCGGCGGCACAACAGCGCCATGCGCCTGGCCCAGGTGCACCGCGCCCTGGTCCCGGCCCCGGGCCTGGCCGAGGCCCTGGCCGACCTCCAGGCCGACGCACCGGGCCCGGTCCTGCTCATCGACGACCACACCGACACCGGATGGAGCCTCACCGTCGGCGCCGCGATCCTGCGCGGGCTCGGCGCCCCCGCCGTCCTCCCCCTCACCCTCGCCACCACCGGCGGCTGATCCGAGCCGCGCGCCCGGGCGCACCCCGGGCGCGCGAACGTGCCGGGAGGAGCGCCCGGGCCGTCACCCGCTCCCGGCCGCT
>NZ_JBJJBV010000366.1:0-5575 GCF_045446735.1 Nocardiopsis protaetiae | reverse complement strand
TTGAACGGGGTGATGCCCGCGACCACGCCCAGCGGCTGGAGGATGGAGTAGGAGTCCACGCCGGTGGACACGTTCTCGGAGTAGCCGCCCTTGAGCAGGTGCGGGATGCCGCAGGCGAAGTCCACGACCTCCAGGCCCCGGGCCACCTCGCCCTGCGCGTCGGAGAACACCTTGCCGTGCTCGGCGCTGATCGCCGCGGCCAGCTCGTCCCTGTTCGCGCTGAGCAGCTCACGGAACCGGAACAGGATCTGCACCCGCCGCGACAGCGACGTGTCCCGCCAGGCCGGGAACGCGGCCCGGGCCGCGGCCACCGCCGCGTCCACCTCCTCCGCGCCCGCGAGGTCGACGGTGCCGGTGACCGCGCCCGACGCCGGGTTGTAGATGTCGCCCTGGCGCTTGGCCGGGCCCTCGTAGCGGCGTCCGCCGATCCAGTGGGTGACGTGCTTGCCCATGTCTTCTCTCGTCTCCTCGGGTCCGGTCAGGCCTGGGCGTCGACCGCGCGGACGGCGTCCAGCAGCAGGTCGCGGCCCTCGGCGGCGTCGTCGGCGGACAGGGTCAGCGGCGGGGCCATGCGCAGCACGTTGCCGTGCACGCCGCCCTTGCCCACCAGCAGGCCGCGCTCGCGGGCGGCCTCCAGCACCCGCCCGGCCAGCGCCGGGGAGGGGCCGCCGGTCCGCGGGTCGGCCATCTCGATCGCGAACATCAGGCCCTTGCCGCGCACGGCGGACACCGACGGCAGCTCGGTCAGCGGCCGCAGGCCCTCGATGATGAGCGAGCCCTGGCGCAGCGCGTTGCCCTGGAGGTCGTGCTCCAGCACGTAGTCGAGGGTGGCGCCGGCGGCCGCCATCGACACCGGGTTGCCGCCGAAGGTGGCCACGCCCAGCGCCGACAGGCCGTCCATGAGGTCGCCGCGCGCCACGACGCCGCCGACGGCGAAGCCGTTGCCCAGGCCCTTGGCGAAGGTCATCGCGTCCGGGGTCACCCCGTGGGCGCCGATGCCGAAGAAGCTGTCGCCGGTGCGGCCCCAGCCGGTCTGCACCTCGTCGGAGATGAAGAGGATGCCGTGCTCGTCCAGCACCTCCTTGTAGGCGGCGTACAGCCCGTCCGGCGGCATGTTGAACCCGCCCACGCCCTGGATCGGCTCGGCGATCAGACAGGCGACGTTCGGGGCGGCCGTGTCCAGGACGTCGCGCAGGTCGGTGACGCAGGCCTCGATGTACTCCTTCTCCGACATGCCGCGGAACACCGGGGAGGCGTGGTCGGTGCCGTGCAGGTAGTGCACGTTGAGCGGGGACAGGGAGGAGTTCTTCCAGCCGCGGTTGCCGGTGACGGCGATGGTGCCGTAGGAGCGGCCGTGGTAGCTGCCGCGCATGGCCAGCACCTCGTCGCTGCCGCGGGCGCAGGTGGACAGCAGCAGGGCGGTCTCGTTGGCCTCGGTGCCGGAGTTGGTGAAGAACACCTTGGCGTCCGGGATGCCGGACAGGCGGGCGATCTTCTCGGCCAGCTCGACCTGGGAGCGGATCAGGTACAGCGTGGAGGTGTGCACGACGCCCTTGGCGATCTGGCGCTCCACGGCCTCGCGCACCTCGGCCACGTCGTAGCCGAGCATGTTGGTCACGATGCCGGTGAAGAAGTCCAGGTAGGTGCGGCCGTCCGCGTCGGTGACGCGGGAGCCGCTCCCGGAGGCGATCTCCAGCGGGGACTCGTAGTACAGGGGCAACCAGGAGGGCATGACCGCGCGGTGGCGCGAGAGAAGTTCCGACATGCCCCCAGTCTCCCCACCGACCGCGGCCGTGGCCAGAACCACCATGTTGACAACATGCAGGACGGACTTACGACGTGTAAAAGCGCCGCATTCCCTGCTCACCGCGGCGTCCGGCCCGCCGGGACGCCGGAAGCGGTGCACAGTGTCAAGGACGCCCGGCCGGCTTCTGACACTGTGTCCTAGAATGCGAACGTGCTTCCCACCCTTGCCGAGGTCCTGCGCCTCCCCGCCCTCCAGCGCGCCCGCCCCCGTGTCGTGGTCGGCTCCGAGCACCTGGACGTGCCCGTGCGCTGGGTCCACATCGCCGAGGTCACCGACCTGGCGCACCTGCTGCGCGGCGGCGAGCTCGTGCTCAGCACCGGCATCGCCATGCCCGACGACCCGCACGCCCTCAAGCGCTACATCGACGACCTCGCGGCCGTCGGCGTCAGCGGCATCGCCGTCGAGCTGGGCCGCAAGTACCACGCCGAGCTGCCCAAGCCGTTCCTGGACGCCGCCCGCGAGGCCGAGGTCCCGGTGATCCTGCTGGACCGGGAGGCCCGGTTCGTCGAGATCACCGAGGCCGTGCACATCCGGGTCGTCAACGAGCAGCTGGAGGAGCTGCGCGAGTCCGAGAAGCTCCACTCGGTCTTCACCCGGCTGTCGGTGGAGGGCGCCGACACCGAGCGCATCCTGCACGAGATCACCCAGCTGTCCGGCTGCCCGGTGGTCCTGGAGAACCTCTCCCACCAGGTCCTGGCCTGCGACCTCAACGGCGAGGACCCCGGAACGCTGCTCACCTCCTGGGAGAGCCGCTCGCGCGCCGTGCGCACGGGCAGCCGCACCGTCCACGCCCCGGCCACCGGCTGGCTGGTCACCACGGTCGGCGCCCGCGGCCAGGACTGGGGGCGGCTCATCCTCATCGCCGGGGCCAACCCCACCCCGCGCCAGAGCATGCTCATCGAACGGGCCGCCACCACCCTGGCGCTGGGCCGGCTGCTCGAACGCCACCAGGAGAGCCTGGAGCGCCAGACCCACCGCACGATCATCGCGGGCATCATCGACCGCGCCTACTCCGACCCCGAGGAGGCCCTGGTCCGGGCCCGGGCGGTGGGCGTCCCGCTCAACAACCGCGAACTGCTGGGCCTGGTGCTGCGCCTGCGCGAGAACGGCACCGGCCTGGCCGCCCAGGCCCGCCTGTCCGACACCGCCGAGGGCGCCGCCCGCGCCTGCCGCGACCTGCGACTGCCCGCCCTGGTGGGCTCCCTGGACGACCTGAGGGTCGGCGTCCTGCTGGCGCTGCCGCCGCGGCGGCGCGTCGACGCCACCCTGCACATGCTCGCCGACCGGCTGGCGGTGACCGTCGGCGACGCCGCGGTGCTCGCGGTCGGCTCGACCTCCGACGACATCCGCGAGGTGCGCCGCTCCTTCCTGGAGGCGCGCCAGGTGGGGGACGTGGCGGTCCGCCAGAGCGACCGGCGGCCCTTCTACCGCCTGCCCGACCTGCACCTGCGCGGGCTGCTGCACCTGTTCCGCGACGACGAGCGGTTGCAGACCTACGTGGAGCGCGAGCTGGGGCCGCTGCTGGACCACGACGCCCGGCACGGCTCGGACCTCACCGACATGCTCCGGCACTACCTGGCGGCCGGGCGCAACAAGGCGATGGCGGCGGGCAACGCGCATCTGTCCCGGCCGGCGTTCTACGATCGGTTGCGCAGGATCTCCAACGTGCTCGACGCGGACCTGGACTCGGTCGAGACCTGCCTGTCGCTGCACGTGGCGCTGCTGTCACTGGATTCGGTGCGCGATGGACAGCGTTGACCGTCCGGGTCTTCAACAAATGAATAACCGTGCAGTAGCCTTGGAATCCGTTGTAGGGCCGTCGGATCCTGATGAAATCCGACGTTCATACGCACAAAATACGTTGGATTCACGGAGGGCTCTGTGAACGGCCAGTCGGACCCCGCCCCCCAGCGCAGGGGCAACGGCATCGTCCTGGACGAGACCGCCAAGCGCATCATCGAGGTGCTCCAGGAGGACGGCCGCCGGTCCTACGCCGCCATCGGCAAGGCCGTGGGCCTGTCCGAGGCCGCCGTGCGCCAGCGCGTCCAGCGCCTGCTGGAGTCCGGGGTGGTCCAGGTCGTGGGCGTCACCGACCCCATGATGCTCGGCTTCCACCGCCAGGCCATGATCGGCGTGCGCACCGACGGCGACCTCAACGCCGCCGCCGACGTCATCTCCGAGATCCCCGGGGTGGAGTACGTCGTCATCACGGCGGGCTCCTTCGACCTGCTGGTCGAGGTCGTCGCCGAGAACGACGCCCGCCTGCTGGAGATCCTGGCGAACATGCGCGCCGTCGAGTCGGTGGCCTCCACCGAGACCTTCCTCTACCTCAAGCTCCGCAAGCAGACCTACGCCTGGGGCACCCGGTAGGGGGCGATGCCCACCGGATGCGCCCAGGCGCGGGGTGCGCGAGGGCGCCCACGGGGTTCTGGAGGCCCGGAGCGGACGTCTTCGAGGAGAAGTCCGTGGCCGCAGGCCATCCGTTGAGGGTGGCGGTGGGCGACGGGCGGGCGAGGATGTCCGCGTAGGGGCGAAGGTTCCCGTTCCCCGGGCGCCCGAGCACGGGCCGAAGCGGAGCGGAGGCCCGAAGGGGTACAGCTACAGGCGGGCGAACGCGTCGGCCAGGATGTCCAGGCCCTCGTTGAGCAGGTCGTCGCCGATGACCAGCGGCGGCAGCATGCGGATCACGTTGCCGTAGGTGCCCGCGCTCAGCAGGACCAGACCCTGGGAGTGGCAGTACGACAGGACCTTGCCCAGCGACTCCGTGTCCGGGGTCTTGTCGTCCTTGACCAGCTCGATCGCGATCATCGCGCCGCGGCCGCGCACGTCACCGATGACCGGGTGCTCGGCGGCCAGCTTGCGCAGTCGGCCCAGCATCAGGTCGCCGATCTCGCGGGCGCGCCCGACCAGGTCGTCGGACTCGATGGCCTCCAGTGACGCCAGCGCCGCGGCGCAGGCGGTCGGGTTGCCGCCGTAGGTGCCGCCCAGGCCGCCGCCGTGCACGGCGTCCATGAGGTCGGCGCGGCCGGTCACTGCGGCCAGCGGCAGGCCGCCCGCGATGCCCTTGGCGGTGGTGATCAGGTCCGGGACGATGCCCTCGTGCTCGCAGGCGAACATGTGCCCGGTGCGGGCGAAGCCGGTCTGCACCTCGTCGGCGACGAACACGATCCCGTTGGCGCGGCAGAACTCGACCACCGCGGGCAGGAAGCCGGGGGCGGGCTCGATGAAGCCGCCCTCGCCCTGGATCGGCTCGATCACCACGGCGGCGACGTTGTCCGCGCCGATCTGCTTGGTGATCTGGTCGATGACCATGGCCGCGGCCTCGGGGCCGCAGTTCTCCGGGCCGGTCGGCCAGCGGTAGGCGTAGGCCATGGGCATGCGGTGGATCTCGCCGGCGAACGGGCCGAAGCCCTGCTTGTAGGGCATGTTCTTGGCGGTCAGGCCCATGGTGAGGTTGGTGCGGCCGTGGTAGGCGTGGTCGAACACCACGACGGCCTGGCGCCCGGTGGCGCTGCGGGCGATCTTCACCGCGTTCTCGACGGCCTCGGCGCCGGAGTTCAGCAGGATCGAGCGCTTCTCGTGGTCACCGGGGGTGATCCGGTTGAGGGCCTCGCACACGTCCACGTACGCCTCGTACGGGTTGACCATGAAACACGTGTGCGTGAACCGGCCCAGCTGCTCGGCGGAGCGCTCCACCCCGCGCGGGTCGGCGTTGCCGACGTTGGTGACGGCGATGCCCGAGCCGAAGTCGATGAGGGCGTTGCCGTC
>NZ_JBJJBV010000365.1:0-5619 GCF_045446735.1 Nocardiopsis protaetiae | reverse complement strand
AGAACAGGCGCTCGGCCGACTCGCCGAACTCGTCCAGCTGCGCCTGCTGGGTCTCGGACAGGTAGGTGATGTCGGCGTTCTGCTCCAGCAGCCCCTCGGGACCGTCCGAGGTCAGGATGTTGGTGAGCGAGTCCATGTCGCCGGACTGGTAGGTCGCGTTGGCGAGCTTCTGGACCCTCTCCTTGAGGGCCTCGTACTTCTCCTCCTCGTCCCCGACCTGCTCTTCGAGTTCGTCGTACCGGGCCTCGGCGACCTCGTGGTCCTCCTTGGCCTGGTTGTACTCCTCGACCGCGATGGACGCCTCTTCGTTGAGGCGCTCGATCTCCTCCTCCACCTCTTCCCGGGTGGGGTCCGCGTGGGCGGTGCCGGGGAGGAGGAGGGAGCTTGCGACGACCGCTCCGATTCCGGTCGAGGCAGCGATGCGGCGAGCCGTACGCCGACCACCGGTGTTCTTCATGGCGGGCCACGCTCCTTGGGGTGTGAGAAGTCCGCACGGGGGTGCTGGGGAGACACGTACAAGGGAGGGCGCCCGCGTCCTGGACGCAGGCACCGGGTGTGAGTGTGCGGGGTTCCACCGGGCGACACACGGGTGGCGTTCTATCCGGTAGAGCACTCACGTTCCCGGTAGAACCTAGCGGACCGTGCGGCACGGCTCAACCACACGACCGAACACATGGCCAATATCCCAAGGCGACACGGATCTCAGAGGGAACACGGAACCGGGTGCGGTGCCTCGGGCACCGCACCCGGCTCAGCCGTGGGACTCCAGCCTGCGCAGGAAGATCGGCGAGGAGATCGCCCGGGCCCCGGCCCGGCGCACCGCGCCCACGATCTCCCGGTCGGAGGTGACCACGGCGATCGGCCGCCCGGGCGGCTCGGCCCGCACCAGGCGCACGATCAGCTCGTCGGCGGTCTCCCCGGGCGCGCTGAACAGCAGCCGCACCCGCCGGGTCTGCGCCACCGCCGGCGGGGCGTCCACGTCGGCCCCGTCGAACACGCAGGTGATCTCCGCCTTGGTCCGGCTGGCCAGCCCCTCCAGGGAGGACAGCAGCCGGGTGCGCTGGTCGGCCAGCGGCAGGGTCCCGTAGCCCGTCTTGGTGACGTTGTAGCCGTCCACCAGCAGGTGCACGCGCGGCACCGTCAGCAGGTGTTCGAGCAGGCCGGGGTCGTCGTCGGGCAGCCCGCCCAGCGACACCCGGCGGCGCTCGTCCGCCTCGGCCGCCACCAGGTCGGCGGGGGAGTCCACCGCGGCCGGCAGCGCCAGCTCGCGGCGCAGCCCGTGGGAGGCGTCGACCAGCACGTCCAGCAGCACGCGCAGCCGCGCCTCGTCGGCGTTGCGGCCCGCCCGCACCGCCCGCCGGGCGTTCTCCACCTGCGCCTCGGCCGCCGACAGCCGCGACTTCAGCCGCCGGTTCTCCGACTCCAGGGCGCCGACCCGGCCGGTGGCCTCCGCGGCGCGCTCGTCGGCCTGGAGCGCCACCTGCTCGGCGTGGGCCGTCGCCTCCTTGGCCCGGCGCCGCTCGGTGTGCACCTTCTGGCGCAGCTCGGAGATCTCGGCCTTGTGCTCCTTGAGCTGGGCACGCAGCCGCTCCGTCTCGGCCCGGTGCTCCTCGCGGGCCTGGGCCAGGCGGCGGTTCACCTCCTCCAGGGCCTCGGCGGCCTCGTCGGCCTCCTTGGCCCCCGCCTCCCGGTCCAGCTCGCGGTGGACGCCCTCGACGATGTCGGCCCACCCCGGCGGGCGCAGCAGGTAGGCGCAGGCCCCCACCGCCACCGGATCGGCGGCCGGGGGCACCACGCCCGAGCGCAGCCCCTCGGCCAGCTCGGGCCACACCTGCTCGACCCGCTCGGCCACCAGGGTCCGGAAATCCGGGTCGTTCTCCAGCTGGGCGGCGATCTGCGGCCCCGCCAGCCGGGCCCTGCGGCGCGGCTCGAACTTGGCCACCCGCCGCAGCGGGGCGGGCAGGTCGGCGGCGCGCATGCCGCCCAGCACGTCGGACCCGTAGTCGATGACCCGTGAGCGCACGGCCTCGGGCAGGGGGCGCAGCAGCCGCTCCCCGTCCTCCCCGTGACCGTGCGCGGGAGCCGTCCCGTTCCCGGAGTCACCGGCCTCCGGGCGGGTGCTCATGCCCGACCCGTCGGGCTCTCCGCCGAGGTGTCGGAGACCGACCGGTCGGCGTCGGGGCGGGCGATGGTCTCGATGCGGTCCGTGGCCCCGCACCAGCGGCACTTCACCTGCTCGATCGTCTCGGACAGGACGGTGCGCTCCTCCACCCGCCCCTCACCGGACAGGTCCAGGTGCACGAAGTCCTGGGAGCGGACCGTACGCGTCACGTCGAACCGTGTGAGGTTGCCGCATCCGGTGCACCGCCACCGCTCATTGTCACCCGGCATCGCGATCCCCACGGTTCCTCCTCTTGATCGGGTAAGCGGGGGCCTTACGCCCCAACACCCACATCTTTCCACGTCGGGTGGCCCGGACCGGAGGGCGGCCGTGTTCGGTCGTCGCCTCCGATTACCCTGACCGGGTGATTCGACGGTCCGCGGCGCCCGCAGGCGTACAACTCGACATCGGCGACATCGGCACCCCGCTGGGCGCCGTGTCCTTCGTCGTGCTGGACCTGGAGACCACCGGCACCAGCGCCACCAACTCCCGGATCACCGAGGTCGGCGCGGTCCGCGTGCGCGGCGGGCGGGTGGAGGAGGAGTTCACCACACTCGTGAACCCGGGCGTGGTCATCCCCGCCGAGATCACCCTGCTGACCGGCATCACCCAGTCCATGGTGGCCACCGCCCCGCCCCCGGAGGAGGTGCTGCCCCGGGTGCTCGCCTTCCTCACCGCCCGGGAGGACACCGTCCTGGTCGCCCACAACGCCCCCTTCGACGTCGGGTTCCTCAAGGCCGCCTGCGAACGCCACGGCGCGGCCTGGCCGGACCCGCCGGTCGTGGACACCCTGCGCCTGGCCCGCGCCGTCCTGCCCCCGGGCCAGACCCGCAACCACCGGCTCGGCACCCTGGCCGCGTTCTTCGGCTCGCCGGTCACCCCCAACCACCGCGCCCTGGACGACGCCCGCGCCACCGTCACCGTCCTCACCGGGCTCATCGACCGCCTCACCCCGCTGGGGGTGGGCAGCCTGGAGGAGCTGCGCGCGGTCACCAAACCGCCCACCAGGGCCCAGCGCGCCAGACGGCACCTGGCCGAGGGGCTGCCCGAACGCCCCGGGGTGTACGTGTTCACCGACGCCCGCGGCGCCGACCTGTACGTGGGCAAGAGCAACAACCTGCGCCGCCGGGTCGCCTCCTACTTCACCGCCGCCGAGAACCGGCAGCGCATCCGGGAGATGGCCGGGGTCGTCGCGGGCGTCACCCCCATCGTGTGCGCCACCGATCTGGAGGCGTCGGTGCGCGAGCTGCGCATCATCGCCGAACGCAAACCGCCCTACAACCGGCGCTCGCGCAACCCCGAACGGGTCCGCTGGGTCACCCTCACCGCCGAGGACTACCCCCGCCTGTCGGTGGTGACCACCGTCAAGGACGACGGCGCCCCCTACATCGGCCCCTACGCCTCCGCCCAGGAGGCCGAACGCGCCAGGGAGGCGCTGCTGCACGCCCTGCCGCTGCGCCAGTGCACCCACCGGCTCACCCTCGGCGGCACCGACGGCGTCACCCCCTGCGTGCTCGCCCAGATGGGCCGCTGCGGCGCGCCCTGCGACGGCACCGAACCCCGGGACGCCTACCTGGAGCACGCCGCGGCCGCCCGCACCGCCATGACCGGCGACCCCGACGCCGTCGTGGCCGCCCACACCGACCGCATCGCCGAACTCGCCGCGGACCTGCGCTACGAGGAGGCCGCCGCCCTGCGCGACCGGCTCGCCGCGTTCCTGCGCGGCGCCCGCCGCGCCCAGCGCATGGCCGCCCTGGCCGCCGTCCCCCACCTGGTCGCCACCCGGCGCGGCCCCACCGGCTGGGACACCAGCGTGGTCCGCCACGGGCGGCTGGCCGCCAGCGCCGTCCTGGAGCCCGGCACCGACCCCGGGGCGTTCCTGCGCTCCCTGACCGCCACCGCCGAGACCGTCGAGCCGGTCCCGCCCCCGCGGTCGGCCGCCCTGCCCGGCGAGACCGAGCTGATCCTGGCCTGGCTGGACCACCCCGCCACCCGACTGGTGGAGGTCGACGGCGCGTGGACATGCCCGCTGCGGGCCGCCGAGGCGTACACGGAGATGGCCCAGATGACACACTGGGCGCATGGCCGCGATACCGCTCAATGACGACCACCCCGTCCGCCGCACCCCCGTCGTCGCCTACCTGCTGATCGCGGCCAACGTGCTCGCCTACCTGATGTCTCCGCAGGCGACCACCGCGGTCTGGTACCCGGCCGACATGGTGGAGCGGTTCTGCGCCATCCAGGACTACTTCATGCGCTGGGGCGCGGTCCCCGCCGAGATGTTCGGGCACACCGACCTGGCCGCCCCGGCCGTCCCCCAGTGCGGGGCCATCGAGGGCAAGCAGGTCTGGCTGTCGGTGTTCGCGTCCATGTTCGTCCACTCCGGCGCCGCCCACCTGGTGGGCAACATGGTCTACCTGTTCGTGTTCGGGCCGGTGGTGGAGGACCGCATCGGACGGCTGCGGTTCCTGGTGCTGTACGTGGTCACCGGCCTGGCCGCCGCCTACGGGTTCGCCCTGGGCGAGCCGCAGGGCGTGATCCCCATGGTCGGCGCCTCCGGGGCGATCTCCGGGGTACTCGGCGCCTACCTGGTCGTGCAGTTCCGCAGCCGGGTCACCACCCTGGTCTTCGGGGTGCTCCCCATGCGCCTGCCCGGGTGGGCGCTGGTGGGCAGCTACTTCGTCCTTCAGTATCTTCTCTACGTCACCACATCGAACGCCCCCGGTGCGGGCTCCGGCGTCGCCTACGCGGCGCACGTGTACGGATTCGTCGCCGGGGTGATCGTGGGATGGGTGGTCTACCGGCTGCGATGGCGCTCCGGGACGCGGCTCTCCGACGTCTACTAGCCGTGCGCGGTCCCCAAGGCCCTCGCCCGCGCCGACACCGCCCAGGAGGCACAGTGATCACCGCGATCGTCATGATCAAGGCCGACGTCCACCGCATCCCCGAGGTCGCCGAGGCCATCGCCGAGATCGACGGGGTGAGCGAGGTCTACTCGGTCACCGGCGGGGTCGACCTCATCGCCATGGTGCGGGTCCGCCGCCACGAGGACCTGGCCGAGGTCATCCCCGGGCGGGTCAACAAGGTGGCCGGGGTGATCTCCTCCGACACTCACATCTCCTTCCAGACCTACTCCAAGCACGACCTGGAGTCGGCCTTCGCCATCGGCTGGTAGCCGGGCGCACGAAAGGGGCGGCACCGTCGTCGGTGCCGCCCCCGTGCTTTTTCGGGCCTCCGCTTCGCCCGCCCGTCGCCCTCCACCGCCCTCGAACGACGGCCTACGGCCGACAGCCTTCCCTTATCCCGTGCTCGGCGCCCTAGGGCGTGTTCGGTGGATCTTGTTGAGTGGGGCGATCGGGCCGTGCGCGTAATCGGATGAAGATGTCGGCGACACGCACGGTCGCCCGGTAGGTCGTGGCGAGCTTGTCATAACGCGTGGCCAGCGCCCGGAACTGCTT
>NZ_JBJJBV010000364.1:0-5631 GCF_045446735.1 Nocardiopsis protaetiae | reverse complement strand
CAATCCTGACCGAACCATGTCTGGCTCAATCAAAGGAACCTCGCACACTCTGCCGGTCTCACCGACCGGTTCGTGTGACGGGGCCAAAACAAACTTGGCTTAAAGAAAATCGAACACGCGCTGTTGAGTTCTCAAGAAGCAACCGCGCTTCCCGTACAAGCCCCGGAGTCTTTCGACCCGATCGCTCTTCCGTGGAAGGCGTCTGCGTTTCCGCTTTGTTGTGTCTTCACTTTATCAGCGTTTCCGTGTCCCGCCAAACCGGCGTTTTCCGGAACCTTCTGATTTTCAGTGAAGGCGTGTGCCTCTTTCGAGGCGACCCGTCCGAGTTTACATGGTCGAAGCAGTGCTTCGAACCGCTCACTTCGGAAGGGAGGTGGCCGCTGATCCCGGTCCGGTTCCGAGTCGACTCCTGCTCGGAGCCGCTCGCCGTCCCGTTGGCGACTCGGAGAACACTACCCCCCTCCGGAGACCGCGGCAAACCGAACCGCCTGTGTCGCCACTCACATGCCGTATCCCCCCGCATCCCCCGCCCCGTCACGCTTCCCGCACCCCTCCCAGTCCCTCCCGGCCCCTGCCGCCTCCTCCCGTCCCGGCCGCCCCTCACCGCGGACGGGCGCCGGCCCCCACTCACCGCCGACCCCCCACTCACCGTCGGACAGCCCCGCGCCACGTCCTGCTCACCCCTGTGACAAAAAGCCCTCCCCCGACTTGTTCAATCCGCGATCGTTCGGGGCCGAGAACAATGCACCTCCCCCCTTTTTCTTGGTTATCGCACGTCAGAGCACCTTCATTGGCAATTGTGAGAAGTTCCGCAAAGCACCCTTGAAATCCCT
Source organism: Nocardiopsis protaetiae (assembly GCF_045446735.1). Lineage (NCBI taxonomy): Bacteria > Bacillati > Actinomycetota > Actinomycetes > Streptosporangiales > Nocardiopsidaceae > Nocardiopsis > Nocardiopsis protaetiae. The sequence continues at coordinate 4,798 of NZ_JBJJBV010000364.1, read as the reverse complement.
TCACCCCCGTTCCATGATGTGCAGCATTACCGGCCTCACCCGGGTGACCGGTGGTGGGCCGCGTGCCGTGGTTCGGGGGAACGGCGGGCGCAACGCGGTCGTACGTGTTCGCATCCGTGCCCCTGTGCGGGCGCATTCCGTGGAAGGACGTTCATGGACCGCACATCCCCCGAACCCGAAGAGGTCGGCGCCGACTCTCCCCAAAGCCACACCAGCTGGAAGCGCTTCGCCCTGTTCTCCGTCCCCGCGGGCGTCGCCGTGGGCGGGCTGCTGGTCGCCATGGCGCAGGGCGCCCTGGCCGCCTCCTTCTCCGTGTCCGGGCAGGAGTTCAAGATCTCCGCGGACAGCCTGCGCGGTGAGGGCTTCGTCCAGTACGGCTGGCTCGACCAGACCGTCCGCAAGGAGGCGGTGCCCGTCGCGGTCGCCGGGATCCGTGAGGCGGAGATCGTGGGCCTGTGCCAGTCGGTGCTCACCGAGTTCCCCATCGTCGGCAGGATCTCGCTGCGGCTGACCGCCGGCGACCAGGGCACCCCCGTGGTCGCGGAGAACCTGGTCATCGACATGTCGCAGATGGGGGGCAACGCCGAGTTCGAGAACATCGAGATCGGCCGGGACGCCGGGACCCTCGACAAGGGGCCGCAGGGCGCCGCCGGGTTCAACGACCTGTTCGGCATGCAGTCGGACGTCATCGTCGTCGACGACCTGGAGCAGACCGCCCGCGCCGCCACCGCCGGCACCTTCCGGCTCGCCGACCTGAACCTGGGCATCAGCCTCGGGGAGAACGAGTGCTTCTGAGCCCGCGGGCCCTCTGGCGCACCTGGAGCACCTGGCGCAGGCGCCGCCCGTTCGCGGGCGGGCTCCTGATCATCGCCTCCGGGGTGGTCATGGCCTCCCTGGTCGCGATGCCGGTCGAGCTGATGGTCCACACCGGGGTCGGGACGGTCTCCTCGGTGATGTTCGGGGGCATGCTCGTCGTCCTGGGCCTGGTCACCTGGTTCACCCCGGACCAGCACGTCATCACGGGTTCCCTCGCGGGTTTCCTGGGGCTGGGCGCGCTGATCCTGTCCAACCTGGGCGGTCTGGTGGTGGGAACGCTGCTGGCGCTGGTCGGCGGCGGCCTGGCCTTCGCCTGGCGGCCGGTGGCTCGACCCCCGCGCGCCCCTCGGCCCCCACGCGCCCCACGACCCCCGCGCACCCCGCGGCGCCGCCGAGCCCGACAGGACTGACCCGGGACACAGAACCGCCGGGGGCGGGGCCGCCCGCCCCCGGTCCATCCGGAAAACCACCGCTACCGAACCGAATGGCGCGCATCCCTGACGCATGTCTTCTCTGAGGAGTGTTCATGTCGGTTCCGCGACCGAGATCCCGCACCTGCTCCTTGCTCGCCCTGGCCGGTGCCGCCCTGCTGCTGCCGGGCGGCACCGCGCTCGCCGCCCAGGCCACCCTGCCCACCCAGGCCGCCCAGGCCGGCCCGACCACCGTGGAGCCGGCCGGGGCCGCGTTCTCCGCGACCCTGACCGGCAGCGCCACCTTCACCGCCGGGAGCGTCGTGATCACCTGCGGCGTCTCGGCCACCGCCCCCGGCGGCGGCAACAACCTGGTGCCCGCCGCCCCCGACAACCACAACCCGGACGGCGCCGTGTCCGGGCCGATCAACGCCCCCGCCTTCACGGGCTGCTCGACGAACGTGCCGCTGGTGAGCGCGACCGTCACCGTGGCGGACCCGGTGTGGGAGATGTCCGTGCAGAACGGCTCCCCGTCGGTGGGCACGATGACCGTCCCCGCGGGCGGGATCGTGGTGACCACCAGCGGTCTGGCCTCGTGCACCGCGACGGTGAGCCCCGACGCCCCGGTCGGGGTGGCGGGCACCTGGACGAACGGGGCGCCCGCCTCGACGCTGGCCTTCGACACCTCCGCCCCGGTGGTGGTGGAGGGCGGCTTCGGCTGCCCGGTGGAGGCCACGGAGTCGGGTTTCACCGCCACCTACCTGGTGACGAACGCCGATGACCCGTCCGCCCCGATCACCGTGACCGACTGACCCGCCCGGCCAGCCGCCCGACCGACCGGGCGGCCCGGCCGCCTGCCCGGCCGACTGAAAGCGGCCACCCCCGCCCGCGGCCGGTACACCCCGGCCGCGGGCGGGTATCGACAGGGCGACAACACGCCGAAGTGACAATGACCGGCGGGTAACCGCTCACCCGCGTTCCAAGAAACGACCCGGCCCCGTCGCCTACCGTCGCAGTACTTCCGGGTGGTCCACGCGGCGAAGGCCCCCCGGTGAGGCGCGGAGGTCTTCGCCCGCCCCGGTCCCCCCTCGGAGACAGCATGGCTACCGATGGTCCGTCCCGTGTCCGACACACCCTCGAAGTGGCCCGGGTCCTGGTGCGCGCGGGTGTCCTCGCGCCGGGACGCCCGGACAAGATCGCCCGACAGCTGCGCGCCCTCAAGACCTGGGGGGCGACGATCGCCGGCGGGTACGCGGCCGCCCAGGAGCGCGTCCCCGACCACCCCGCGGTCATCGACGAGCGGGGGGAGAGCGGCTTCGCGGCGATGAACCTGCGCGGGCGGTCGCTGGCCCGGACGCTGCGCGAGGTGGGGGTGGGTCCCCAGAGCAGGGTGGGGCTGCTGAGCCGCAACCACAGCGGGTTCGTGCAGACGATGATCGCCTGCGGCCGCCTGGGCGCGGACACGGTGCTGCTGAACACGGGCCTGTCGGCGCCGCAGCTGGCGGACGTGGCGCAGGTCAACGGGATCACGGTGCTGGTGGCCGACGAGGAGTTCGCGGAACTGTGTTCGCTCATCCCGGCGGAGATCCCGCGGCTGCGGGCGTGGAACGACTCCCGCGACCCCGGTGACTCCGACCTCGTGTGGGAGGGTGCGGCGCCGGAGGTGGAAGAGCAGGAACCCCCGGAGAGCCCGGGCCGGCTGATCGTGCTGACGTCCGGCACGACCGGCACCCCCAAGGGGGCGCGGCGGCCGACCCCACGGGGTCCGCAGGACGCCGCGTCGATCCTGTCGCGGATCCCGCTGCGGTCCTCGGACCGGATCCTGGTGTCGGCTCCGGCGTTCCACGCCTGGGGGCTGGCCGGGGTGCAGCTGGGCATGACGCTGCGGGCCACCCTGGTCATGCGCCGGGTGTTCGAGCCGGAGGACGTGCTGCGGACGATCCAGGAGCAGCGGTGCACGACGCTGTTCGCGGTGCCGGTGATGCTACAGCGGATCCTGGACCTGCCCAGGTCGAAGCGGGACGCCTACGACCTGTCGTCGCTGCGGATCGTGGCGGTGAGCGGGTCGGCGATGAGCCCCAAGCTGGTCACCGACTTCATGGACGCGTTCGGGGACGTGCTCTACGGCCTGTACGGGTCCACGGAGGTGTCGTGGGCGACGATCGCGACCCCGGAGGACATGCGGACCTCGCCGACGACGGCGGGGCGGCCGCCGCTGGGGACCCGGCTGGCGATCGTGGACGCGGACGGGGTGGAGCTGCCGCCGGGGAAGGAGGGGTCGATCTTCGTCGGCAACGCGATGCTGTTCGACGGGTACACGAACGGCAGGAGCAAGCGGGTGGCCGACGGCCTCATGGAGACGGGCGACCGGGGGTACCTGGACGCGGGCGGGCTGCTGCACGTGTCGGGCCGGGACGACGACATGATCGTGTCCGGCGGGGAGAACGTGTTCCCGCGGCCGGTGGAGGAGGCGATCGTCGGGCTGCCGGGGGTGCGCGAGGTCGTGGTGGCGGGGGTGCCGGACGAGGAGTTCGGGCAGCGCTTCGCGGCGTTCGTGGTTCCGCACGAGGGTGTGGTGCTGGACCCGAACGAGGTCCGGATGCACGTGCGCGGGGTGCTGGGCCGGTTCTCGGTGCCGCGGGACGTGGTGTTCCTGGAGGAGCTGCCGCGCAACCCGGCCGGGAAGGTGGTCAAGCGCAGGCTTCCATTCAACGCTCCGCGTCGGTGACGGAAGGGTCCGGGTGCCGTCCCCTCCTGGGCGGGAGGCGGCACCCGGGTTCCGGCCCGACCGGGAGGCCCGCCTGGAGGAGACCCGTCCGGAGGAAACGGGGGACCCACCCGAAGGAATTCGAATCCTTGGGGAATGGAGTCCCTATTTTCTTTGTGTGCAAGGCAATTGTGTGCTTTGACATCGGGTACGGGGTTACTACGATGTTGCCGATGCCCGACCGATCTCCAGCCCCCTCCGGTGATTTCCCCCTTCCCGCTGTCGACGAGCAGATGTGTTTTGCTCTCTACGCGGCCTCCCGTGCCGTCACCAACCTCTACCGGCCGCTCCTTGAGCCCCTGAACCTCACCTATCCCCAGTACCTCGTGATGATGCTGCTGTGGGAGAGGGGGGAGTGCCCGGTCAAGGACGTGTGCGCGGCGCTCCAGCTGGACTACGGCACGCTCACCCCGCTGCTGAAGCGGCTGGAGGCGCGCGACCTGCTGAACCGCGACCGGGACCCGCGCGACGAGCGCTCGGTGCTGATCACGCTCACCGAGGCCGGGGCGCGGATGCGGGAGCTGGCCGAGGGGGTCCCGGAGGCGATCGGGGAGGTCATCGACCTCCCGGAGGAGGAGTTCGAGGCCACCCGGCTGGCCCTGCGGCGGCTGACCGAGAACGTGCTGCGCGGCCGGGCGCGGATACCCGCGCAGATCGCCGCGCTGGCGGGGGAGGACGCCCGCGGGGCGCCGGCTCCCCGAACGCAGGACCGACAGGGCTGACAGGACCGGCAGGGCCGACCGGTCCGAGAGGGGCGTGTCTCCGCCACCGCATCCGTTCGGGGATGGGCGCGGCGGCGGGCGGT
>NZ_JBJJBV010000363.1:0-5648 GCF_045446735.1 Nocardiopsis protaetiae | reverse complement strand
GGGATCCGGCCCAGCACGGCCTTCTGGAACGCCTCCAGCGGCCCCAGCCGGAACCGGCGCAGCCACAGGGTGGACCCGGCCAGGAGCAGGGCGGCGACCGCCGCCCACAGCCCCATCACCCACCACGGTCCGGTGTCGGCCAGCCGGGCGGACAGGCCCAGGCCGATGCCGTAGCAGGCGAGCATGCACAGCACGTTCTGCGTCACGTACCCGGTCATGGCCATGCGGCCCAGGGAGGACAGGGAGACGACCCCCCACCCGGCCGGGTCGGCCCGGTCCACCAGCCACCCGACGGCGCCGATCAGGCCCAGGGCCACGACCGGGGCGGCGACGTAGCGGTCCACGAAGAACAGGTCGGCGCCGCCCAGGGCGGTCGCGATGTTGAGCGGGACGCCCACGCCCAGGCCCCAGGCGAGCAGGCGGGCGCGCAGCCGCCGCCCGGCGTCGTCGCCGCTGAAGGCCCCGGCCCGGAACAGCCGCACACCCAGCAGGAACATGAAGACCATGAACGCGAACGTGATGATCGGCTCGGCGCGCATCGCGAGCATGTTGTCCAGGCGGAGCCCGATCTGGTCGAGGTAGGTGCCGTGCGCGTACAGGTCCACGACCTCGGCCGGGACCCCGCCGTCGGCGGACTGGGCGCCCGGCTGCGGCAGGAGCGCGGACGCGGCGGTGAGCAGGCCCACGACGGCCAGGTGCAGGACGAGGCAGGTCCACATCACCGCGTTCCGCACCCGCCGGGAGCGGGTGAGCAGCCAGGCCACCAGCAGGGAGGTCACGGCGTAGCCCATGAGGACGTCGGCGGCGAACACCAGGGTGAAGTGCACCAGGCCCTCGGTGAAAAGGAACAGCGCCCGCCACTTGTAGGGGCCGGGCCAGCGGCCGCCCTTCTTGGCGGCGGACCGGAACTGGATGGCCAGGCCCACCCCGAAGAGGAGGGTGAGCAGCGCCAGGAACTTGCCGTTGGACAGCAGCAGGAGGACGCCCTGGGCGACGGTGCCCGGGGAGGGGTCGGCCAGGGCGCCGGCCAGCGGGCTCAGCTCTTCGCTGAAGAGCATGTTGGCCTCGCCGCCGGGCGCGGCGAACAGCCACACGTTGGTGGCGAGGGTGCCCAGGATCGCGACGCCGCGCAGGACGTCGAGCAGGGGCAGGCGGCGGGACACGGCCGGGGTCGGTGACGGGCTCGGGGTCGCACTCGGGCTCGGCGCGGCCGGGGCCCCGGGGGCCTCGGGTGCGCGGGTCGGGTCGGGGTGACCGGTCAAGGTCGTCGCCTCCGGTTCGGGGGTCAACGGGTTCGGGGGCTCTCAGGGGCCGTGAAGAGCCGGTCGAGGTGGGTGGTGAGGGCGGCGCGGACCGCCTCCGCGGTGAAGGGCTCGGCGGTGACGAGGTGGTGCAGGGTCAGGCCGTCGACGCAGGCGATCAGGGCGACCGCCTCGGCGCGGGGGTCGCGGTCGGCGGGGAGCTCGCCCTCCCGGACGGCGATCTCCAGGGCCTCGGTGAGGGCGTCGGCGAGGGCGAGGGTGGCGTCCCGGTGCATCCGCAGCATCTCGGGGTCGGCCAGGGCCGCCGGGAGGAACTCCAGCCAGACGGTGAGCTCGCGGACGCGTTCGTCGTCCAGGGGCAGCAGGGTCTCGGTGGCGCGGTCGAGCCAGTCGCGCACCGAGGCGACGGGCTCGGGCCCGGTGGAGATCTCCTGCAACCGCTGCTCGGCGCGGTGGTACATGTGCTCCACGCCGAACCGCAGCAGCTGGGCCTTGGAGCGGAAGTAGCGCTGCACCAGGCCGATGGACACCCCCGCGTGGTCGGCGACGTCGGCGAGGGTGGTCCGGGCCAGTCCCCGCTCCCCCACCACCGCCATGAGCGCTTCGGCGACCTGTCGTCGCCGCTGTTCGTGATCCGCGGTCCGTGCCATGAAAAAAATAATACGGCAATATTTTTATAGGGCAAGCGGTGGGGACGGGTGGATCCCGCTCCGGGGGCGGCCGGATCCGGCCGCCCCCGGAGCGGGACTCCTCAGCCGTCTTCCATCAGGCGGTTCAGCAGCGGGCCGAACTCCTCGTCGGAGGTGTACAGGGACACCGACCGCTCCCCGTGGTCGACCTTCACCCCCACCGGGCGCAGGTCGGGCACCTCGGCCTCGGCCCGCGCGGCCGAATCCGGGTGCCACCAGAACAGCTGGGCGCTGATCGGCTTCTCCGCGTCGGCGACGAAGCGCTCGGCCAGCTCCTGGAGGCGTTCCATCGCCATGATCGGGTGGCCCTTGCCCAGCGGGTGGGCCAGCACCACCTCGCGCACCGGGAAGGCCACCAGCGCCCCGTGCGGCGCCTCGCCCAGGAAGCGGGAGAGCACGTGGGCCTGGGCGGCGGTGTAGGGCTGGGCCCCGCCGATGTGGACGATCGCCGCGCCGCCGAGGTCGACCTCGCTCGCCTCGACCTCCTCCGCGACCGAGGCGGCCACGGCCTGGGCGAAGGCCTGCTCCTCGGTGAGGCCCATCGCCCCCAGCGCGGACCGGCTCAGCGGCTGCACGCTGTCGGGGGTGTCGATCACCACCGTCTCGCGCAGGCCCTCGGCGAAGTCCCGGTACAGCAGGGTGTCCCACACGTCCTGCGGGAGGGCGGTGGCCGGGTAGACGCGGGAGCGCAGGTGGCCGGCGGCGGTCGCGTCCTGCGGGGCGATCTGGCGGATCCGCCCGGCGAGGGCCTCGGCGTAGGGGCCCGCCCGGTCGAAGGCGGCGTCGACGGAGGCGTCCTCCAGGCCCTCCAGGTACCGGCTGACGTCGGTGCGGATCGAGCCCCGGGCGGTGTCCACCTCCAGGACGTTCGGGAACAGGAAGCGGGCGCGCAGGTCCAGCCGTTCGAGCACGGCGATCAGGGCGCCGCGGGCGTGATCGGAGGAGCGGGGCGGGTAGTGGGTGCCCAGGGCGACGCCGCGTTCGCGGAAGCCCCGCATCAGGGCGAGCACGACCTGGGAGGCCAGCTCCGGGTACTGCTCGACGGGGTACTCGCGGGCGTTCTCGACCGCCTCGGCGTAGTCGGTGACGAAGGGCTCGGCCTCGGGGAGGGGGATGAGCACCTCGGTGGAGGAACGCCGTTCCGCGCCGATCTCCGCGCGCGCGAACGCCTCCACGATCAGGGCGACCAGATCGGGTCGGGGACCGTCGGGGTTCTGTGTGTCGGACATGCGCTGTGTGACTCCTCGGTGACCGGTGTGGTTCGGGCGGCCCGCGTACTCCGTGTCCGAGTCCGGGACATGGCGGTGACGGAACGCACCCCGGCGTGACCGTGCGCGCCGCACGTGCTCTCATACCCGTATGCCTTCCGCCCCCCACCCCTCCCGCTGGAGCCGCCGCGCCTTCCTGGCGCTGGGCGGCGGTGCCCTGCTGGCCGCCACCGCGTCGTCCCGGGTACCGCCCCCGGAATGGGACGTGGCGGTGGTCGGGGCGGGGCCGGCCGGGCTGGCCGCCGCGAGCAACCTGTACGAGCACGGCCTGCGGGTGGTGGTGCTGGAGGCCCGCGACCGGGTGGGCGGCCAGGTGTTCACCGACCGGTCCCTGGCCGCGGTCCCGGTGGAGCTGGGCGCGGGGCTGATCCACGGGGCGGACGCCTCCACCTGGGAGCTGGTGGCCGAGACCGGGGCGCGGACCGCGCGGATGCGTTCGGGCTGGTCGGAGTCGCCGCCCCTGGACCTGTCCCGGGGCCCGCGGGAGGACGAGGACGCCGCCGCCTACCTGCGCAGGCTGGGGGTGCCGCGGGCGCAGTGGCCGCCGGTGGAGATCGACGGGGAGCCCTTGGAGCGGTGGAGCGCCCGGTGGGTGCACGACACCGGGGTGTTCGACTGGTGGAGCGCGCCGCGGGAGGACTTCCGGGTGCCGGACGGGTACGACCGGCTGCTGGAGCCGCTGGCGGCGGGCCCGGTGGTCGCGCTGGACAGCCCGGTCCGGCTGGTGCGGCGCGGACCGGCCGGGGTGGAGCTCGGGGTGGCCGGGCGGGGGCGCCCGGTGCGGGCCCGCCGGTGTGTGCTGGCGCTGCCCGTGGGGGTGCTGCGGTCGGGGTCGGTGCGGTTCGAGCCCGCGCTGCCCGCCGGGCACCGGGACGCGGTGGCGGCGCTGGAGGCCACCGACGCCGTCAAGCTCGTGTACCGGTTCGACCGGCCGGTGCTGCCCGCCGACCGGGACACCCTGGACGGGGACGGCGCGGTGGTGTGGAGCGTGGCGCGCGACCCGGAGGCGGTGTCGGTGTGGGCGGCCGGGGACCGGGCCCGCGACCTGCTGGCCCGGGAGCGGGACGACCGGTTCGCCGAGGGGCTGCGGGCGCTGGCGGCGGCGGTGGGCGGTGCGGTGCCGGACCCGGTGGGGCGGATCACCCACGACTGGTCGGGCGACGAGTACAGCCGGGGCGCGTACCTGCACGTGCCGCCGGGGGCGCACGACGCCCCCGCGGCGCTGGGCGCGCCGGTGGACCGGACGCTGTTCTTCGCGGGGGAGGCGGTCACGGGGGAGAACACCGTGGACGGCGCCTACGACAGCGGGTACGCGGTGTCCGACGACCTGCTGTCGGACCTGCGGGGCGGGTAGGGGCGGGGCGGGTAGGGGGCGGGGCACAGGGGGCTTATCGGGACGGCCTGTGGACAACCGGTTCCCACCTGCGCTTTGTGGTGGAATTGGTGAAGGGCCGTGGAACCGACTCGTCTTCCCCGAGAGGGTTCCCGGCACCGACCGGAGCACATCGCATCAGAGCACAGAACACGAGGGGGTTGCCCGATGACCGATCGCGCGTACGTGATCGCGGGCTCGGAGGCCACGGGGGGCGCCGGGATCCAGGCCGACCTGAAGGCGTTCCAGGAGCTGGGCGTCTACGGGATGGGGACGATCACCTGCATCGTCTCCTTCGATCCGGGGAACGGCTGGGGGCACCGGTTCGTGCCGGTCGACCCGCAGGTCATCGCCGACCAGATCGAGGCGGCCACGGCCTGCCACGACCTGGACGTGGTCAAGATCGGGATGCTCGGCACGCCCGACACCATCGACGTGGTCGCCCAGGGCCTGCGCGCCCAGGACTGGCGGCACGTGGTGCTGGACCCGGTGCTGATCTGCAAGGGCCAGGAGCCGGGGGCGGCGCTGGACACCGACAAGGCGCTCACCGAGAAGATCCTGCCGCTGGCCACGGTGATCACGCCCAACCACTTCGAGGCGATGACGCTGGCGGGCATGGAGTCCATCGACACCGTCGACGACCTCGTCGAGGCGGCCCGCCGCATCCACGACCTGGGACCCTCGCACGTGATCGCCAAGGGCGGCGCGGAGCTGCCCGGCCCGGACGCCGTCGACGTGCACTTCGACGGCACGGAGGTGACCGTGCTGCGCGCGCCCAAGATCGGCGAGGAGCGGGTGAGCGGCGCGGGCTGCACCTTCGCCGCCGCGATCACCGCCGAGCTGGCCAAGGGCGCCGGGGTCGGCGCGGCCGCGGCCACCGCCAAGGAGATGGTCCGCCGCGGCATCGAGCACCGGCTGACCACCCACGCCCCCTTCGCCTCCGTCACCACCCGCTCCCCACGCTGACCCCCGGTGACGCCGGGGGCTCCGAACGGCCGGGCGGCCGCGCGCCCGCCCGGGCCGGGGACGCCCGGACACGTCGGGCCGCCGAAGGCGG
>NZ_JBJJBV010000362.1:0-5652 GCF_045446735.1 Nocardiopsis protaetiae | reverse complement strand
CAGGCGTTCCAGCTCCAGCCGGGACGGGTCGAACGAGGTGTCCCAGGCCAGCAGGACCTTGCCCATCGCCGAGGCGTGCAGCGGGATGTAGACGCTCAGCCCGGACTCGGGGTCCACCGCCTCCCCGGCGATGACCACCGCGCGCGAACCGCTGCGGATGGCCAGGCCCGGCGAGGTGCCGGTGGCCTGCGCCAGGCTCTCCATGAGGGGTTCGATCCGGTACAGGCCGCGGTGCCGGTACAGGGCGCGGCCCAGCTCGGCGACGGCGGCGCCGAGCCGGTAGCGGGAGGTGACGGCGTCCTGCTCCAGGAAGCCCTCGGCGACCAGGGTGCGGGCCAGCCGGTGGGCGGTGCTGGTGCGCAGGTCCAGCAGCCGGGCGATGTCGGTGGCACCCAGTTCGGGCCCGTGGTCGCGGAAGCAGTGCAGCACCCGCAGCGCCCGGACCACCGCCTGCGACCCGGCGGGCCGGGACTCCTCCTCCATCGTGCGTTTCCCCTTGCGTGTCGGGCCCCGCCGCGGCGGCGGGGTACTCAGGCACAACTGAACCACAGGGCGGACCCCGCCTCGGACTCCCGTGTTTCCAACTGAACCGGTAGGGTTTGCCGGGTGGAGCTCCTCGTGGCCGCCCTGGCCGGATTCGCCGTCGCCGCTCTGACCGCCCCCGTCGGCGTCTCGGGGGCCGTCCTGCTGCTGCCCGTGCAGCTCAGCGCCCTGGGCATGCACGGCCCGCAGGTCAGCGCGACCAACCTGCTCTACAACGTGGTGGCCACCCCGCTGGGCATCGCCCGGCTCGCCCGCTCCGCGCGCGGCAACGGCGCGCAGATGCTCACGGTGACGGCGGCCGCCGTGCCCTGCGCGGTCGCCGGGGCGGCGGTGCGGGTCACCTGGCTGTCGGACCCGGTGCTGTTCCGCGCCCTGCTCGGGGTGATCCTGTTCGGCATGGGCGTGCGGCTGCTGTTCCCCTCCCGCCGCCGGGCCGCTCCCCCGCGCCCCCAACGCGAGCGCGGCGAACGCGGCGGCCGCGGCCTGCTCGCGACCGCGGCGGGCGGCGCCGCCCTGCTGGGCGCGGCGGTGGGCATCGGCGGCGGCTCCCTGCTGTCGCCACTGCTCATCGGAGTGGCGGGCTGGGCCACCGCGCGGGCCGCGGTGGTGGCGCTGACCACCACGTTCACCACCTCGATCGTGGGGCTGACCGCCTACGCGGTGTTCGACCGCATCGGCTTCGGCGCGGCCCCGGCCGCCCCGGACTGGGACACCGGCCTGGCCCTGGGCGTCGGCGGCGCGCTGGGCTCCCTGGTGGGCATCGCCCTGTCCCGCCGGGTGGGCGAGCAACCGCTGCGCTTCCTGCTGGGCGGCCTGATCTGCCTGACCGGCGCGACCTACCTCGTCGGGCTGCTCACCTGAACATCCGCGGAGGCGTCCGGCCCCGGGAACACGAACGGGCCGCCCCGGAGGATTCCGGGACGGCCCGCCGCACGCTCAGGAGGTGATGCCCCAGCGACGGCGCAGGGCGCGGTCGGCCCAGTTGAAGAACACGTCGATGACGATGCCGATGACCAGCACGATGATGATGTAGCTCAGCAGCCGGTCGGCGTCGTTGAGCTGGCGGGCCTGGCTGAGCGCCCAGCCGATCGAGTTCTGCTGGTTGATGATCACCAGCAGCTCGCCCGCCATCAGGGACCGCCAGGCGAACGCCCAGCCCTGCTTGAGCCCGGTGACGAACATCGGCAGCGCCGCCGGGATGATCAGCACCGTGTAGCGCTGCGCCCCGCGCAGCCCCATCACCTGTCCGGCGCGCAGCAGCGTCGGCGGCACGTAGTCGATGCCCGACACCAGGCCGCCGGCGATGGAGGGGGCGGCGCCCAGCACGATGACGAACATGATCGCCGACTCGCTGATGCCGTACAGCAGCATCGCGAACGGGAACCACACGATCGACGGCATGGTCTGCAAACCGGTGATGAGCGACCCGATGGCCGCCCGCAGCGGCTTGAACTGCGACACCGCCAGCCCGATGACCACGCCCACGGCCAGCGCCAGCGCGAACCCGATGAGGGCCCGGCGCATGGTCACCTGCACCGCCGTCCAGAACTCCGGCGTGGTGATCTCGCTGAACAGGGTGGGCAGCACCTTGTCCGGTCCGGGGAACACGAACTCGGTGCGCCACCCCGACCACACCACGGCCTGCCAGGCGACCAGCACCAGCACGACCGCGACCAGCTTGGGCCAGGTCGCCGCCCACACCGCGCGGGCCCGGTCACCGAACCCGACCTCGTTGGTCCCCCGCTTGGGCTGGAGTTCGAGGGCGTCGAGCCCGTGGACCTCGCGGTCCCTCACGTCGGAGTCAGGCATGGCGGGAGACCTCCTCGCGGAGCCGGTCGGTGATGGCGGCGGCCTGGGCCGCGATGGGGGCGGAGTCGATGCGGCGGGGCCGCTCGCCCTCCACGGGGAACTCGGAGATGACCCGGCCCGGGCGGCTGGACAACAGCACGACCCGGTCGCCCAGGCGCACCGCCTCGCGCACGTTGTGGGTGACGAAGAGGACGGTCAGCCCCTTCTCCTGCCAGATGCGTTCGAGCTCGTCGTGGAGGATGTCGCGCGTCATGGCGTCCAGGGCGCCGAAGGGCTCGTCCATGAGCAGCACGTCGGCGTCCTGGGCCAGGGCGCGGGCCAGGGCGACGCGCTGGCGCATGCCGCCGGACAGCTCGTGGGGCTGCTTGCGCTCGAAGCCGGTCAGGCGCACCAGGTCGAGCAGGTCGGCGACCCGCTGCCTGCGCTCGGCCTTGGGCACCCGGTTGACCTTCATCGGCACCTCGATGTTGGCGCCGACGCTCAGCCACGGGAACAGGGCGGCCTCCTGGAACATCATGGAGACCCGGTGGTCCCCGACGTCCACGGTGCCGCTGGTGGGCCGGTCGAGCCCGGCGACGAGGGAGAGCAGGGTGCTCTTGCCGCAGCCGGAGGCACCGACGATGGACAGGAACTCCCCGGCCCCGACGGTGATCGACATCCCGTCGATGGCGGTCACGGCGCCCTGGCCGCGGCCGAACACCTTGGAGATGTCGTCGATCTCGACGGCGGTGGTCCGCTGGGGCGTGTCGGTGATGGCGGTCATGGGCCCCTACCCTTCCAACCCGGTCACCGGCTCTCGGCCGTCCTCGGCGAGGAGGGCGTTGAGCGGGTCCAGGGCGTAGATTCCGGTCAGGTCGACGGGGTCGAGCAGGCCGATGGCCTCGGCTCTGTCGGCTCCGGTGAGCAGTGAGGACGCGGCGGGGTCGACCGTGAAGGTGACGTTGTCGAGCGCCGCGGCGGTGAGGTCGGGGTCGATCGACCCCCCGGTGAGCCCCTCCAGATGGGCGGTGACGGATTCCAGCGCGGCGTCCGGGTCGTCGTTGACCAGGTCGACCGCTTCGATGTGTCCGCGCAGCAGGGCCTCGACCGCCTCGGGGCGGTCGCGGAGCAGGTCCGCGGAGACGATGAGGTGGGTGGTGACGAACTCGCCGCCCGTCTCGGGCCACAGGTCGGCCTCGTCGATGAGCAGGTGGGCGTCGTCCTCGGCCAGCAGCAGGCTCAGGAAGGGTTCGGGGAGCCAGGCGCCGTCGATCTCGCCGAGCGCGAAGGCGTCGACGGTCTCGGGGTTGGCCTGGGGGACGATGGACAGGTCGCCGCCGCCGGCGGTGTCGGTCTCCCAGCCCCGTTCGTGGGCGAACCAGCGCAGCGCCACGTCCTGGGTGCCGCCCAGCTGGGGCGTGGCCAGGGTGGTGCCGGGCAGGTCCTCGACGCTCTCGATGTCGTCGCGGACGACCAGTCCGGTGCCCCGGGTGGCGGCCCCGGCGACGATGTGCAGGGCCGTGCCGTCCGACTGCGACCACCCGTTGACGGCGGGGTTGGGACCCAGGTAGGCGGCGTCGATCTCACCGGCGAACAGGGCGTTGATCGCGTCGGGCCCGCCGTTGAAGGTGAGGGTGTCGAACGCGGTGTCGCCCAGCGCCTCGGCGAAGATCCCGTTCTCCACTCCCACCAGGGCCGGGGCGTGGGTGAGGTTGGGGAAGTAGCCGAGGGTGAGCGTGCCCCCCTGTCCCTCCTCCGCGGCGTCGGCGGCGCAGCCGGTGGCGGCGAGGCCGAGGGCCAGGGCCGCCAGGGCGATCCGCGTCGGGGGGGAGGGCACACGCATGGAGGGGGTCCTTTTCGGGTGTCGGCTGAGGACGACCCAAACTCTACTTAATAAGTAGGGTTTGTGAAAGCCGACGCGTCACCCCAGGTCGGCGACGCGCTCCCGGCTTCCACGGCCACCCCGGGAGGCTTTGGGGGAAAAGCGCAGCTCAGAACGTTACGGGACCGTGAACGCGCAGATCGGGGCCCGCTCGGACCTCGGCCCGCATCCTCTGTGATCCAGAGCACCACGGGTGGTGGAACGCCAGTCGGCGGAGCCCCCCGGGCCCCGCCGACCGCCCTGACGGGTCAGAACCCGGCGACCTCGTCGCGCCCGTCCTCGCTGAGCAGGCCGTTGAGCAGGTCGAGCGAGTAGATGCCCTCCAGCTCGACCGGGTCCAGCAGGCCGACCGCCTCGGCGTGCTCGGCGCCGCTGCGCAGCGACGGCGAGATCGGGTCGAAGGTGAACGTCACGTTCTCGAAGGAGGCCGCGACCACGTCGGCCGAGGGGGCGCTGCCGGTGAGCGCCTCCAGGTGGGTGATGGCCGCCTGCTGGGCCTCCTCGGGGTTCTCGTTGACCCAGTCGACCGTCTCGATGTGGCCGCGCAGGAACGCCTCGACCACGTCGGGGTGCTGCTCCAGGAAGTCGGCGTTGACGATGATGTGGGTGGTGACGAACTCGCCGCCGGTGTCCGGCCACAGGTCGGCCTCGTCGATGAGCAGTTCGCCCTCGTTCTCCAGGATCAGGCGGCTCAGGTGGGGCTCCGGAACCCACGCGCCGTCGATCTCGCCCAGCGCGAAGGCGTCGATGATCTCGGCGTTGCCCTGGGGGACGATGGACAGGTCGCCGCCGCCCTCGGTGTCGGCCTCCCAGCCCTGCTCCTGGGCGAACCAGCGCAGCGCCACGTCCTGGGTGTTGCCGAGCTGGGGCGTGGAGATGGTGGTGCCGGGCAGGTCCTCGACGTCCTCGATGCCGGGCCGGACCACCAGGCCCGCGCCGCCGGAGGTGGAGCCCGCGATGATGTGCAGGGCCGTGCCGTCCGACTGCGACCAGCCGTTGATGGCCGGGTTGGGGCCGATGAAGGAGATGTCGACCTCACCGGCGAACAGGGCGTTGATGACGTCCGGGCCGGCGTTGAAGGTCTGGGTGTTCAGCTCGACGTCGCCCAGGGACTCGGCGAAGATCCCGTTCTCCACGCCGACCAGGGCGGGGACGTGGGTGATGTTGGGGAAGTAGCCGAGGGTCAGGGAGTCGACCGAGGCGCCGTCGCCGGACCCGCCGCCGTCGCCGCCGCCCTCCGCTCCCCCGCACGCGGTCGCGGCCAGGCTGAGCGCCAGGGCCGCCGCGGCGGCGGAGAACACGGTGGTGCGCTTGCTCATCTCGGATTCCTCTTCACAACGTAGGGGGAGGTCGGAGCGACCAGGAGAAACCATACTTAATTAGTAGGATTTGTGGGAACCCGGGGAATGGTGATCCAGGTCACATGAGCCGACGGTGAC
>NZ_JBJJBV010000361.1:0-5656 GCF_045446735.1 Nocardiopsis protaetiae | reverse complement strand
CCTCTCGTCATGCCCGGGCCACGGACCCGGCGGCGAGCAGCGCCCGGACGGTGGTGCGGATCCCGTCGGCGACCCGGTCGGGGTCGGCGGCGTCGAGCTTGCCGTCCAGGTACAGGAAGGCCAGGCCGTGGACGAGGGACCACACGCCGACGGAGAGGGCCTCGGGGTCGACCCCGGGGAAGACCCCGTGGACGATGCCCTGGACGTACTCCCAGATGGCGGCGGTCGCGGCGATCCGCTCCTCGTTGTCCGGGTCGCAGGGCTCGGCGAACATCACCCGGAACATCGCCGGGCGCTCCAGCGCGAAGCGGACGTAGGCGATGGCGATCTCGGCCAGGTCGTCCGGTGTCCGGGGCGACGGGTGAGCCGCGGACAGGTACTCGGCGAGTTCGAGGTAGCCCTGCGCGGCGACCGCGGAGACGAGCGCGTCGCGGTCCTCGAAGTGGCGGTAGGGGGCCGTCGCCGACACCCCGGCCCGCCGGGCCACCGCCCGCAGGGACAGCGCGGCCCCGCCGTCCTCTTCGAGCAGCTCCCGGGCGGCGCGCAGGCAGGCGGCACGCAGGTCGCCGTGGTGGTACTTGGTGCTCGTTTGCGACACGGATCACGCTCCCCGATGTTTGCAGTGCCCACATTCCCCTCTTAATGTGAGCAATGCACACATGATATGCGAACTCGACGGAAGAGGGACTGTGATGACCGGCGGATTGTACTCCCCCCTGCACCTGCGCTCGGGATCGGTGCTGCCCAACCGGATCGCCAAGGCGGCCATGGAGGAGAACATGGCGGGGCCGGGCCAGCTGCCCGACCACCGGCTGACGGAGCTGTACCGGCGCTGGTCGGCGGGCGGCACCGGCCTGCTCATCACCGGCAACGTCATGGTCCACGCCGAGGCGCTCACCGGGCCCGGCGGCGTCGTGCTCGACGGGGCCGCCCCGCTGGAGCCGTTCACCCGGTGGGCGCGGGCGGCCAAGTCCGGCGGCTCCGCGGTGTGGATGCAGATCAACCACCCCGGCCGCCAGATGCAGGCCGACATGCCCGGTGTCGTGTGGGGCCCGTCCGCGGTGGGCGTCGAACTGGGCAGGCTCAGCAAGAACTTCGGCCGCCCCACCGCCATGACCCCCGAGCAGATCGAGGCCACCGTGGAGCGGTTCGCGGTCACCGCGGCGCGCGCCGAGCAGGCCGGGTTCGACGGGGTGGAGGTCCACGCCGCGCACGGCTACCTGCTGTCGCAGTTCCTGTCCCCGCTGGTCAACAAGCGCACCGACGCCTGGGGCGGGTCGCTGGAGAACCGGGCGCGGATGCTGCTGGACACGGTCCGCGCGATCCGGGCCGCCGTCGCGCCGTCCTTCGCGGTGGCGGTCAAGCTCAACTCCGCCGACTTCCAGCGCGGCGGGTTCGACGTGGACGACGCGCGGCGGGTGATCGCGATGCTCGAACCCCTCGGCGTCGACCTGGTGGAGCTGTCCGGCGGCAGCTACGAGAGCCCGGCGATGACCGGACGCTCCGCCGACGGGCGCACCCGGGCCCGGGAGGCCTACTTCCTGGACCTGGCCCGGGACCTGGTGGCGACCAGCCCGCTGCCGCTGATGCTCACCGGCGGGGTGACCCGGCGGGACACCGCCGAGGAGGTCATCGCGGGCGGCGTGGCGGTCGTGGGGATGGGCACCGCCCTGTCCGTCACCCCGGACCTGCCCCTGCGCTGGCGGGACCGCCGCGAGGCCGACCGGTCGATGCGGCCGGTGACCTGGTCGAACAAGGCGCTGGCCTCGGCCGCGGGCATGGCCCAGGTCCGCCACCAGCTGCGGCGCATCGCCCGCGGGAGGTCCACCCGGCCCGGCGTCCTGCCGACGTACGCCCTGCTCGCGCAGCGGATCGGGGACCGCAAGGCGCTGCGCCGCTACCGCGCCTGGCTGTCCGCACCGCGCGGCGCGGCGGCCCGGGGCGCCGCGCACCGGGCCGGCCGCTGACGCGGGGGTCAGCGCGCGGACGCGGCGGTGATGTCGGCGACCAGCCGCTCGGCCAGCCGCTCCGAGGACTGCGGGTTCTGCCCGGTGTAGAGGTTCCCGTCGACCACGATGTGCGGGCGCAGCGGGACCAGGCCCTTGGAGTACTCCACGCCCGCCTCCTTGAGCCGGTCCTCCAGCAGCCAGGGCGCCTTCCTGGCGAACCGGTTGAGCAGCTCCTCGCGGTTGGACAGCCCCGTCATCCGGCGGCCAGCGAAGGGCGAGGCGCCGTCGGGGCCGGTGGCGGCCAGGACCGCCGCCGGCGCGTGGCACAGCAGCGCGAGAGGGCGCCCCGAGGCCAGCCGGTCGGCCAGCAGGGCACCGGAGGTCGCGTCGTAGGCGAGGTCCTCCATGGGCCCGTGGCCGCCGGGGTAGAAGACCAGGTCGAAGTCGGCGGCGTCGACGGAGTCGAGCGCGACCGGGTGGTCGAGGGCGTCCTTGATCTCCTCCAGGTAGGCCTCGATCGCGCGTCGCTTGCCCGGGGTCCCGCCGGCCAGGCCCAGGCTGAGGCGGTCCAGGGTGGGGGCCTTGCCGCCGGGGGTCGCGATGGTGATGTCCCACCCGGCCTCGCTGAAGATCCGGTGCGGGACGGCGACCTCCTCGGCCCAGTAGCCGGAGGGGTGGACCGTCCCGTCGTTCAGCGTCCAGCGGTCCGCCGCGGTGATCACGTAGAGCACGCTCGTCATCGTTCTGCCCTCCCCCGATGTGTTTACAGCGCTCACATTAATTCGGCGACCAGTTCCGGCCAATGGTGTCGCGGGGCGCGGCGGAGCGCAGACCACCGGCCGGGATCGTGATCCAATGTTGACAGTGCACACTTCTGCTTCTAATGTAAGCAGTGAACACATTGAGCTTTCCGGCCACGGAGGAGATGTCATGAAGGCGATCACCATCAAGGAGTTCGGCGGCCCCGAGGTCCTGGAGTGGACCGACGTCGAGGACCCGGCCCCCGCCCCCGGCGAGGTCGTCGTCGACGTGGCGGCCACCGCCCTCAACCGGGCCGACGCCGTCCAGCGGATCGGCCTCTACCCCGTGCCCGAGGGCGCCTCCCCCTACCCGGGTCTGGAGGTCTCCGGCCGCATCAGCGAGATCGGCCCCGGCGTGACCGGCTGGGAGGTCGGCGACGAGGTCGCCGCGCTGCTCACCGGCGGCGGCTACGCCCAGAAGGTCGCCGTCCCCGCCGGACAGCTCCTCACCATCCCCGCGGGGGTGGGCCTGGTCGAGGCCGCGGCCCTGCCCGAGGCGGTCGCCACCGTGTGGTCCAACGTCTTCATGACCGCGCACCTGGCCGAGGACGAGACCCTCCTCGTGCACGGCGGGGCCGGGGGCGTCGGCTCCATGGCGGTCCAGATCGCCAAGGCCCGGGGCGCCCGCGTCGTCACCACCGTCGGCGGCCCCGAGCAGGCCGCCCGCGTGCGGGAGCTGGGCGCCGACGTGGTGATCGACTACCGCACCGAGGACTTCGCCGACCACGGCCCCTACGACGTGATCCTCGACATCATCGGCGGGAGCTACTTCGAGCGCAACATCCGCACCCTGGCCACCGACGGCCGCCTGGTCGTCATCGGCCTCCAGAACGGCCTGGAGGCGCCGATCAACCTGGCCGACGTCCTGTTCAAGCGCCTCTCGGTGCACGGCACCACCCTGCGCTCGCGCTCCCCGGAGCAGAAGGCCGCCATCGTGGCCGGGGTCCAGCAGGAGGTCTGGCCGCTGGTCGGCGGCGGGGCCGTCGCGCCGATCATCGAGCGCACCCTGCCCATGTCCGAGGCCGCCGAGGCGCACCGCCTGCTGGAGGCGGGCGGGCACTTCGGCAAAATCCTGCTGGTCAACGACTAGCGCCCGCCCCGGCGCCCGCGCCGCCCCGGCCCCTACTGCTTGGTCATCGCGATCCGGTACAGGTGGTCGGGGTCGATCAGGTGGTCGTGGCCGTCGTCACCGGTGTCCAGCCGCACCCAGTCGATGGTGCCGGTGAAGCGGTTGTCCCCCGCCCCGTACTCCTCCGAGACCGGGGAGCCGCTGTCACCGCCGACGTCGGTGGTCTCGTCCATGGAGAACGTGAACGGCTCGGTGCTGTCCACCCGCCCGCTCCCGGCCGCGTCCCCGTCGACGTACAGGGTGACGGTGCCGCCCTTGGCCAGCCCGCCGCCGTCGTAGGCGAGCTCCATGCGCACCTGATGCTTGCCGGGCGGCAGCGGCGCGTCGGTGGCGGTGGTGTAGTGCTCGATGTCCAGCAGGTTGTAGCAGTACTTCAGGTGCCCGTCCTTGCAGTAGAGGCTCCACCCGCCGAACCGGCCGCCCTGGGCGACGATGACGCCCTCGACCCCGTCGGGGACGTCCACCTCCGCCGTCACCGAGTACGACTTGTTCTTGAGGCCGAGAACGGAGTTCTCCGACAGCCGCACCATGCCCGGGTAGAGTATCTGGGAGGTGCCCTGGATCAGCTGGGGCCGCCCGGCCAGGTCGGCGTTGAAGCGCTCGGCCGACCGGTCGTCCAACGGCAGCGCGTTGTACCTGCGGGCCTCCAGCAGGAACAGCCGCTGGAGCTCGCACAGCTTCTCCGGGTGCTCCTCGGCCAGGTTGCGGGCCTGGGAGTAGTCGGTGCTCCCGTCGTAGAGCTCCCAGGCGTCGTCGTCCAGCTCGGGGTTGCCCATCTCGTCCACGCCCAGCCACGGGATCTTGTGCAGCGTCACCGCGGACCAGCCCCTGTGGTAGATGCCCCGGTTGCAGACCATCTCGAAGTACTGGGTCTCGTGGCGTTCGGGCGCGTCCCCGTCCTCGAAGGAGTACGTCATCGCGGTGCCGTGCATCGGCTCCTGGGTGACCCCGTGCACCTGGGTGGGCTCGGGGATGCCCGCCGCCTCCAGGATCGTCGGCGCCACGTCGATGACGTGCGAGAACTGGGAGCGGATCTGCCCCTTGGCCTTGATCCCGCCGGGCCAGTGCACGATGGTGCCGTTGCGGGTGCCGCCCCAGTGCGAGGCGGCCTGCTTGGTCCACTGGAACGGGGCGTCCATCGCGTGCGCCCAGCCGATGGCGTAGTGGTTGTAGGTGGTGGGCCCGCCCAGCTCGTCGATCTTGGACCGCAGGTACTCGGGCGTCTCCACGTCCTGGCGGTGGTTGATCAGGATCATCTCGTTGGTGGTGCCGTACATGGTGCCCTCGGCGGAGGCGCCGTTGTCACCGATGATGTAGTACACCAGGGTGTCGTCCAGGGCCCCGAGGTGGTCGATGGCATCGATGAGCCGCCCCACGTGGTGGTCGGCGTACTCCAGGTAGCCGGCGTACACCTCCATCTGGCGGGCCAGCACGGGCTTGAGGTCGTCGTCGACGTCGTCCCAGGCAGGGATGCCCTCCGCCCTCTCGGTCAGCTCGCAGTCGGCGGGCACGACCCCCAGCTCCTTCTGCCGGGCCAGGGTCTCCTCGCGGAGCCGGTCCCAGCCCTGGTCGAAGTGCCCGCGGTACTTGTCGGCCCACTCCTTGGGCGCGTGGTGCGGGGCGTGGGTGGCCTGAGTTGCATCGCCTTTAGTGACCACCTCGGGCGAGCGTATCCAGCATCTGTTGGGCCTCGTCGGGGATCCGCGGCGGCGCTTGGATCCTCTGGCCACCGAGGCTGATCGTCGCGGTGCGCAGCGGGCGCAGCGTCTTGACGATCG
>NZ_JBJJBV010000360.1:0-5671 GCF_045446735.1 Nocardiopsis protaetiae | reverse complement strand
CGCCGACCGCCCTGTGGGCGAGAGCGTCCGCCCGCGCCCTAGCGGACCGGCAGCGGTCGGGGCAGGGTGAGGGCCAGGGGGTCGGGGGCCAGCGCCGCCAGGAAGTCCGCGGCGTCGAACACCTCGCCCGGCGCCCGGGCCCCGACGGCGCGGACACGTCCGTCCAGCAGGCGCGCCACCGCCTCGGCCAGCAGCGGTGCGGTCACCGCGTAGATGTCCCGGCCCACGGCGGTGGCCCGCCGCTCGGTCCCGTCCACGCGCACCCGCACGTCCACGGCGAACCGCTGGGCGGACCTGCCGGAGGTGTCGGCGGCCTCGGGTGCGGGGGTGGCCGGGTCGCGCAGCTGGGCCAGGGGCTCCTCGTTGAGATAGGAGGTGATCCGCTTCGCCCCCAGGTGGTGGTGGAGCAGCACGACCTCGGAGAAGGGCAGGGCGACCACCGCCCGGCGCCCCAGCGGCGCGGGGAAGTCCCAGTCGCGCCCGGCGGGCGCGACCGCCGTCAGCGGCACGAGTTCGCCGCCGTCGACGAGCAGGCGCGGGGCCGTGTTGCGCTCCCCGGTGATACGCGTGCCCGCGGTGGGCCGCCACCCGTCCAGGCCCACGGCCACGGTGACCGCCTCCACCGGGTCACCGCCGGCCGCGGCGGTGGCCAGCAGGTCGGCCAGCCCGCCGTAGAACGCCATCGCGGGCAGCACCGCCACCCCCGCGGCGGCCGCGGCCGCACCCACCTCGTCCAGGGTGGCCGCCGCCGCGGGCTGCTCGGCGGTCACGTCCAGGTAGTGGGCCCCGGCCGCGACGGCGGCCGCCGCCACCGGCCCGGCGGTGTCCAGGAACGGCCCCGCGGTGTTGACCACCGCCGCCGTGCCCGCCACCGCCCGGCCCAGCGCCCGCCCGTCCGGCGCCGGGCGCACCTCCAGGCCGGGGTACACCCGGGCCAGGTCGGCGAGCCGGTCCGCGCTGCGCCCCGACAGTACCGGCTCCAGCCCGCGCCGCACCAGCTCGGCCACCACGAACCGACCGGTGTGCCCGTAGGCCCCGTACACCAGCACCCTGCCGCGCGCGGGCGGCCGCATCTCGAAGGAGTTCATGACCCCATCCTTCGCCCCGCGCACCCCGCCGGCCAGCGTCCGATCCGACGCCCTGCGTACACTTTCGGACATGCACACGGTCGGGATCGCCCTGCACGAGCACACGATGCCCTACGAGACGGCGATCGCCGCCGAGGTGTTCGGGGTGGACCGCGCCGACCTGTCCCCCAGAGGCTGGTACCGGCTGACCGCGCACACCGCCGACGGCTCCCCCTCGCCCCTGCTGCCGGGGGTGCCCGCCCGCCGCTGGGAGGACCTGACCGGGGCGGACACCGTGGTCGTGCCCGCCTCCCACCGGCCCCTGGCCGACCCCGACCCGGCGTACCTGGCGGCGCTGCGCGCCGCCCACCGCGCCGACCGGCGGATCGTGTCGCTGTGCACGGGCGCGTTCGTGCTGGCCGCCGCGGGTCTGCTGGACGGCCTGCCCGCCACCACCCACTGGATGCACGCCCCGGAGCTGGCCCGCCGCCACCCGCGCGTGGACGTGCGCGCCGACGTGCTCTACACCGACGCCGGGCACGTCCTGACCGCGGCGGGCAAGACGGCGGCGCTGGACCTGTGCCTGCACCTGGTGCGCACCGACCACGGTGCCGCGGCGGCCAACGGGCTGGCCCGCCGCCTGGTCGCCCCGGCCCACCGGCCGGGCGGGCAGGCCCAGTTCATCGCCCCGCCCGCGGTGCCGCGCACCCGCGACGGCCTGGGCGAGGCCCTGGAGTGGGCCCGCACCCACCTGGACCGGCCGCTGACCGTCGCCGACCTGGCCCGCCGGGCGGGCCTGAGCCCCCGCCAGCTGGCCCGGCGCATGCACGCCCAGACCGGGACGGCCCCGCTGGAGTGGCTGCACCGCCAGCGCGTGGGCCTGGCCCGGGAACTGCTGGAGGGCACCGACGCGACCGTGGAGCAGATCGCCGCCCGCTGCGGCATGGGCACCGCCACCACGCTGCGCCGCCACTTCCACCGCGCCGTCGGCGTCAGCCCCCTCGCCTACCGCTCCGCCTTCCGCGCCTCCCACACCCCCGATTAGCCGCCCACACCGCAAAGGGGTTCGCTCCACCCGCCCTCCAGGAACCCCGCCACCGCCTCCCCCGGGTCGGCGGTGAGCCGGTAGGCGCCGCCGAACGGCAGCTCCCCGGCCGGCAGGAAGGCGGTGGAGCAGCACAGCCGTCCGGCCTGGGCGTCGTGCCACACGTAGGAGGTCGCCGTTCCCCGGTCACCGGTCCGCCCCCGTGGTGCTCCGGTCCGGGTCGGCGGTGCGCACCCGCCGACCCGGGTGGGATCAGCGGCCCAGATAGGTGCGCAGGTGGCGGGCGGTGAGGGTGTCCGAGCCCTCGACCAGCTCGGCCGGGGAGCCCTCGAACACCACCCGGCCGCCCTCGTGACCCGCGCCCGGGCCCAGGTCGATGATGTGGTCGGCGTGCGCCATCACCGCCTGGTGGTGCTCGATGACGATCACCGTGTTGCCGTCGTCCACCAACCGGTCCAGCAGCGCCAGCAGCCGGTCCACGTCGGCCAGGTGCAGGCCGGTGGTCGGCTCGTCCATCACGTACACCGCGCCCTGGCGGGCCATCGAGATCGCCAGCTTCAGCCGCTGGCGCTCACCGCCCGACAGGGTGGTCAGCGGCTGGCCCAGGCCCAGGTAGCCCAGGCCCACGTCGTGCAGCCGGTCCAGGACCACCCGGGCGTTGCCGGAGGCGAAGAACTCCCGGGCCTCCACCACCGACATGGCCAGCACCTCGCTGATGTTCTTGCCGCGCAGGGTGTGGGCGAGCACCTCGGGGCGGAACCGCTTGCCCTCGCACTTCTCGCACGTGGTGGCCACCCCGGCCATCATCGCCAGGTCGGTGTAGATGACCCCGGCGCCCTTGCACTCGGGGCAGGCCCCCTCGGAGTTGGCGCTGAACAGCGCCGCCT
The DNA here is from genome assembly GCF_045446735.1 of Nocardiopsis protaetiae. Classification (NCBI taxonomy): domain Bacteria; kingdom Bacillati; phylum Actinomycetota; class Actinomycetes; order Streptosporangiales; family Nocardiopsidaceae; genus Nocardiopsis; species Nocardiopsis protaetiae. The sequence goes on along the minus strand of NZ_JBJJBV010000360.1, from coordinate 2,672 downwards.
TGACCCCGTTGGCCTTGGCGAACGCGGTGCGGATCGGGTCCAGCAGCCCGGTGTAGGTGGCCGGGTTGGAGCGCCGCGACCCCTTGATCGGCGACTGGTCGACCACCACCACACCCTCGCGGCCCGGCAGCGCCCCGTGGATCAGCGAGCTCTTGCCCGACCCCGCCACCCCGGTGACCACGGTGAGCACCCCCAGCGGGATGTCCACGCTGACGTCCTTGAGGTTGTGGGAGGTGGCGCCGGTGATGGACAGCGCCCCGCGGGCGGGCCGCACCTTCTCGCGCAGCCGCGCCCGGTGGTCCAGGTGGTCGCCGGTGAGGGTGCCCGAGGCGCGCAGCCCCGCCACGTCGCCGGTGTAGGTGATGCGCCCGCCCGCGGGCCCGGCGCCCGGCCCCAGGTCCACCACGTGGTCGGCCAGGGAGATGGTCTCGGGCTTGTGCTCGACCACCAGCACGGTGTTGCCCTTGTCGCGCAGGCTCAGCAGCAGGTTGTTCATCCGCTCGATGTCGTGCGGGTGCAGCCCGATGGTGGGCTCGTCGAACACGTAGGTGACATCGCTCAGGCTGGAGCCCAGGTGGCGGACCATCTTGACCCGCTGGGACTCCCCGCCCGACAGGGTCCCCGACTCCCGGTCCAGGCTCAGGTAGCCCAGGCCCACCTCCACCAGCGAGTCCAGGGTGTGGCCCAGCCCGTCCAGCAGCGGTTTGACCGAGGGCTCGTCCAGGGTGCGCACGAACGCCGCCAGGTCGTCGATCTGCATCGCCGAGCACTCGGTGATGCTGCGCCCGGCGACCTTCACCGACCGGGCGGTGGCGTTGAGCCGGGTGCCCTCGCACTCGGCGCAGGTGGAGAAGGTGACGGCGCGGTCGACGAACGCGCGCAGCCCCGCCTGCATCTTGTCGCGGTCCTTGCCCAGGTAGGTGCGCTTGACCTTGGGGACCAGGCCCTCGTAGCTGAGGTTGCTGGTGCCCACCTTGACCTTGGTGACCGGGTGGTACAGGAAGGCCTGGCGCTCCTGCTCGGTGTAGTCGCGCACCTTCTTGTCGGGGTCCAGCAGCCCGGAGTTGGCGAACACCTGCCAGTACCAGGTGTCCACCCCGTAGCCGGGTGCGGTGATGGCGCCCTCGTTCAGGGACAGGTCGGCGTCGACCAGCTCGTCGATGTCGATGGTGTTGACCCGGCCCAGGCCCTCGCACTCGGGGCACATGCCCTCGGCGTTGTTGAAGCTGAACACGCTGGAGGGCTCCAGGCGCGGGCTGCCCACCCGGCTGAACACGACGCGGAGCATGGCGGCGGCGTCGGTGGCGGTGCCCACGGTGGAGCGGGAGTTGGCGCCCATCCGCTCCTGGTCGACGATGATCGCGGCGCTGAGGTTGCGCAGCGTGTCCACCTCGGGGCGGCCGACGCTGGGCATGAACGACTGGACGAAGGTCGTGTAGGTCTCGTTGATGAGCCGCTGGGACTCGGCGGCGATGGTCCCGAAGACCAGGGAGGACTTGCCGGACCCGGACAGGCCGGTGAAGACGGTCAGGCGGCGCTTGGGGATGTCGACGTCGACCCCCGCCAGGTTGTTCTCCCTGGCTCCGCGGACCTGGATGGTGTCGTGGCCGTCGGCCGGATGCTCGGTTCGCACGCTGCGCTCCAGGTTTCCTTATGCGATAAACTCTCAGACGAACAGAGTTTATGCCATAAGGAGGACAATCGTGGTCGTGTACCCCGGACGCGGAGACGCACGCCGCGCCATGTCCCTGCTGTGGCGCACCCCGGGCGGGGCACCCCGCGCCGCCACCGGCCGCCGCCCCGAGCTCACCGTGGACCTGGTGGTGGCCACCGCCGTGGAGGTCGCCGACGCCGAGGGCATGGAGGCGCTGTCCATGCGCGCGGTCGGCGAGCGCCTGGGCCGCACCGCCATGTCCCTGTACACCTACGTGGCCAGCAAGAACGAACTCGTCGAGCTCATGTACGACCACGTCTTCGGCGAGCCCGCCGACGCCGCCGAGGCCGACGGCTCCCCCCACTGGCGCACCGCCACCGAGGCCTGGGCCGTGCGGCTGTGGGACTTCTACCTGCGCCACCCCTGGACCCTGGAGGTCTCCACCGCCCGGCCGGTGCTGGGCCCCAACGAGTACCGGCTCTTCGAGTCGCTGGCGGCGGTGCTGCACCGGGCGGGCCTGCCCCCGGCGCGCATCCGCACCACCTACGGGACCCTGTTCAACCTGGTGCGCGGCCAGGTGCAGGTCGCCGCCGAGGCCCGCCGGGCCGGGGCGGTCACCGGGATCCCCGAGGACGAGTGGTGGCACGAGCGGTCGGGGCTGCTGGAGGAGGTCGCCCCGGACTTCGGGACACGTTTTCCCACCCTGACCCTGATGGCGCAGGCGGGGGCGTTCGACAACGAGAACACGTCCGAGCCCTACCTGGAACAGGAGGCCCGCGAGACGTTCCGCTCCGGACTCGCCTCCGTCCTGGACTCCCTCCAGGCACGGCTGCCGGCCCGCCCCCCGGCCTCGCGGACCCAATAGGGACGGGGGTTCCGGACACCCTCAACCACGGACGCGCCGGTCGGCCGCCCGAGAGGGGTCTTCCACCGTTCTCCGTAATCATGTGCGATTTCCCGGCGTGTGCGGGACCCGTGTAGCTTTCGTGCGGTCACGGGGGCCGCGGGCCCTCACCTT
>NZ_JBJJBV010000036.1:0-41471 GCF_045446735.1 Nocardiopsis protaetiae | reverse complement strand
CTGAACTGGGGAACGGGAAGGCCGTCGGCCGGGCTCGGGGTGGCAGGGGCGTCGGCCGGGTTCGGAACGGGGGTGACCCCGCACGCGCGGCGGGCGCGGGCGGGGTCACCGTGGTGGGGAGGACGACTAGCGGGTGCTAGCTGGTGCGGATCCGCACGCCCCAGGAGTTCACCATCGGCAGGACCTCCTGGTAGAAGGTGGTGCCGCCGGAGGTGCAGTTGCCGGAGCCACCGGAGGTGACGCCCTGCGCCTGCGAACCGGAGATGAACGAGCCGCCGGAGTCGCCGGGCTCGGCGCACACGGTGGTGCGGGTGAGAGCCTGGACGGTGCCCTGCGGGTAGTTCACGGTCTGGTTGCGGGCCTGGATGGTCCCGCAGCGCCAGCCGGTGGTGGAGCCGGAGCGGCAGATCGCCGAGCCGATGGGGGCCTGCGTGGTGCCGGTCACGGACTGGTAGCCACCGGTGTTGTAGCGGTAGACCAGGTTGGTCAGGGTGAAGTTCGAGGTGCCCCGCACGAAGGCGGCGTCGTTGCCCGGGAAGATCGAGCGCTCGAACGTGCCCCGGCCGTTGCCGATGGTGACGGCGGTGCCGACCCGGCCGCAGTGGCCGGCGGTCACGAAGCCCGGCTGGCCGGCGCTGTTGGTGGCCGCGAAGCCCACCGAGCAGCGGCCGCCCATGGTGTAGGCGAGGCCGCCGATGATGTCCGCGTACAGCTGCGGAGCCTCGTCGGTGGTGACGACCTCCACGGCGGAGGCGTCCACGTCGGCGTCGGCCAGCAGGGACGCCACGTCGGCGCCCGCCAGGACCTCCAGCACGACCGTGTCACCGGCGACGTCCGGGTACCAGCCCAGGACGCCCTCGGGGGCATCGGCCGCGTCGAGGGCCTCGACGACCTCGGCCAGGCCCTCGGTGCCGTATTCGACGACCTCGGCCTGGGCCCCGGCGGCCTCGACCGCCGCGACGGCGTCGGCGTCGGTGACCAGGACCGTGAGCTCCCGGGTCTCGATGTCGTACAGGGAACCGCCGTAGGCGGAGCCGGCGGCCTCGGTGGCCTCGGCGTCGACCTCGAAGGCGGTCTCCTGGGCGTCCAGGAGGTCCGTGGCCTCGGCCTGGGTCAGGTCGAGGTCGCGGGCCAGGGCCTCCAGCATGGTGGCGCTGTTGTCATCGGCCACGGGGGCCTGCGGGGTGGCCGCGTAGGCGCCGGGGGACATGCCGAGCACGAGGCCACAGGCCAGTGCTCCCATGCCGACGGCGGAGATAACGGGGGAGGGTCGCATGATCCCTACTCTCCAGGGGGGATTGACGGGGGATGGGTTTCCGCTCCGGTGGGAGTGGACGCCCTTTTCGCGGGGTGGGATTGCTCCACCCGGCGAAGTTCACCGAGACGCTCGGTAAACGATTCCAAACCATAAGTGGACACTTTGGCGAGGGAAAGACCCGCTTTCCCGGGAAAGCGACCAAGTGGGAAAGGGATCATCCTATGAAACTCGGTTCCATGGTGGCTGTTGGTAGTCGAAGGTTGAACGACCTTGTCTTTTTTCGCAGTCGGCCGGTTACCCTGCGAGTAAAGGTGTGGATTTCAAGGGGGGTAGTGTGGCCGGATGCGGCCACGGGGACTTGGTCCCTGTCGTGACCGGGTGGCTACATACCGGTAACAACTGAGGTCACAGTGCCACCGGCCGGGGGATCGGAGACCTTGTGCGACGGGGTTCCGTGGGTAGGGTCGGAAGCGCTCCCACGGGGGTCGGGGCGGTCCCGAGACAAACGGTTGGGAAAAGGGACCGGGCGGCCGTCTGATATCGGACAGCCGCCCGGCGCTTCTGTGTGGGTGGTCACCCGGGGGTACGCGGGTTGTCGCCCCCGAGTGAGCGGATCTTTATCCGCGGATAAAGATCCCTGGGATCACGAAGTGACCAGGGTCAGGCCCCACATCGCCAGCAGCGGGTTGATCTCCTGGCCGAACGTGGTGCACCCGGTTCCGGGCGAACCGGAACCGCCGGAGACGATCCCCTGGGCCTGGTTTCCGGACACGATGGGGGCGCCCGAATCCCCCGGACCCGCGCACAGGTTCGTCCGGAACAGGCCCTGCACGGAGCCCTGGGGGTAGCTCACCGTCTGGTTGCGGGCCTGGAGGGTGCCGCACTGCCAGCCGTAGGTGGGCGAGGACAGGCACACCGCCGACCCCACGGGGGCGGGCGTGGAACCCGTCACCTGGAGGTAGGTGGTGCTGTAGCGCTCGACCAGGTTGGTCACCACCCACGGCGGGGAGACCTGCACGAACGCGCCGTCGGAGCCGGGGAAGACGGAGTGCCGGAACACGCCTATGGGGCCGTTGGGGCCCTGGAAGACGTCCCCGACCCGGCCGCAGTGGCCGGCGGTCAGGAAGCCCTCGACGTTGCCGCCGCCGCGGGCGGAGAAGCCGATGGTGCAGCGGCCGCCGTTGACGGTGAACTGGTGGCCGCCGATGATCTGGCCGTAGGTCGAGGGCCGCTCGGCCTCGACCACGCGCACGTGTACGGTCTTGTCCGGCACACCTAGGTCGACGGCGGTCACCCCGGAATCGGGGAGCACCTCCACCACCACGCCGTCGTCGTCGGGGTACCAGCCGACGACGCCCTCGGGCGTTTCGGCGGCGTTCAGGGCCTGGACGACCTCGTCCGGATCGGTGTCGACGACCTCGGCCTCGGCACCCAGCGCCTCGACCGCCGCCACGGCGGCCTCGTCGGTGACCCGGACCGTCAGCACGCGCGTCCGGACGTCGAACGCCGACCCGGCGTAGGACTCGATCTCCATGGCCGCGGCGTCGACCTCCGCGGCCTCGTTCTGTGCGGTGAGGAGCCCGCGTGCCTGCTCGGCGCTCAGGCCCAGGTCCCGGGCCAGCGCGTCATCCAGGGGAGCTGCGGGTGCGGTGTCGGCCGCCGCGGGGCCGGCCGCCGCGAGCATCGCGGCGACCAGGCCCAGCGCGGCCAGGGCGGGGGAGTACTTCATGGGGGGCTACTTCCTTGTGGGAAGGGATGGGGGGAACGAACCCGGTGGGTTCGTGACGCCAGGTATGCCCGTTTTCTCGGTCTGTCACCACCTGGGATCATCCGAGCACTTGCCCTTGTGTTCTCGGGGCGTCATGATGCCGCCATGAGCGCCCGAAAGGCCGATGCCGCGTAGGCGTCCCGGCGCGCTGCGCGCGCGAACCGACCAGATCCCCCGGCCCCGGGGGGGTCCCACCTGCCCGGGGTTTCAGCCGGTGGGTGGGTGCGTGCGTGTGTGGTGTTAACGCTGTGGGGTGCGGGGGTGGTCTGTTCGGGGTCGCGGCCCTGGCGGGTGCGCGGGGAACGGTTCCTCCGGCTCCAGGGGGTCGGCGAAGGCATCACCTGCGCCCCGGGGGGTTGCCCATCTACCCGGAGGCCTCAGGCAGAGCCGGAGGGCGTTGCGCTTCCCCCGCCGTAGGGGGTTTCCCACCTTTCCCGGGGCCTTGGCCCCAGCCCGGTCACCTTCCTGGCCTCCCCCGCCGCAGGGGGTGACGGCAGTACGAGGCCTCCCGCCTCGGCCCCGGGGGGTCCCACCCTCCCGGGGCCTTGGCCACGGCCGGAGGGCGTTGCGCTTCCCCCGCCGCAGGGGGTTGCCCACTTTTCCCGGGGTCCTCAGCCCCCGCCCGGTCACATCCGTGGCCACCCCCGTCACAGGGGGTGAGGGCCGCGAGAGGCTTCCCGTCCTGGCCCCGGGGGGTTGCCCACCTGACCTGGGGCCTCAGCCCCAGCCCGGTCACTTCCCTGGCCACCCCCGTCACAGGGGGTAACGGCTGCACGAGGCCTCCCGCCCCAGGGGGTTTCCCACCTGACCTGGGGCCTCAGCCCCAGCCCTGTCACATCCCTGACCACCCCCGCCGTAGGGGGTGACGGCAGTAGGAGGCCTCCGGCCCTGGCCCCGGGGGGTTTCGGTAGAGCGGGACGGGGCCCGGGCCCCAGGGGGTGAGACAGCAAGAGCAGGTTTCCCAAACGCCCGCCATCTGCGGAGGGCGGTGTAGGGGGCCGGTCTCGGTCGCGTTGGTCTCCACGGGTCACCCCTTGGGAACGTACAGACCCGGGCTGGGCGCGGAGCCGTCCCCACGGTACGAGGCCCGGCAGACCAAAAGGCGTACGCGTTGGACTCACGTCCGGGGTGGTGGGGGTGTTTTCCGGGGACGGGTCGGGGCACAGCGCACATCCCCGGCCACACAGGTCCACGGAAAGACGCTCCGACTGTGAAGCCGCGGTTGCACAGACCTCGCTTGAAAGCCCAGACACCTGGCGTAGTAACCCCCGCCCCGATCGCCCTCCCCGCCGCAGGGGGTGAAACCCCGGCTCCGATTGCCCCCCTGGCCACAGGGGGTGACCGCGTGCACACTTTCGGTGGTGCCGGTGGCAGTCCCACCTCCCGAAACCCCTGACCCCAGGCCCCAGGCCCCAGGACAAGTACAACCGTCACCCGCCCGTGGCGGAGGTCCCGGTCCTTCCTCCGATCTGGGGCTGATGCCGCGGATACCTGCGGCCGTCACCCCCTGGGGCGGGGGGTGGTGGTTTTTCCTCCCGATACCCCCTTGGGTCGGGGAGGGCAGTGACGGCGGGGGTTACCCCGTCTGTGGTCGGGCTTTCAAGCGAGGTCTGTGCAACCGCGGCTTCACAGTCGGAGCGTCTTTCCGTGGACCTGTGTGGCCGGGGATGTGCGCTGTGCCCCGACCCGTCCCCGGAAAACACCCCCACCACCCCGGACGTGAGTCCAACGCGTACGCCTTTTGGTCTGCCGGGCCTCGTACCGTGGGGACGGCTCCGCGCCCAGCCCGGGTCTGTACGTTCCCAAGGGGTGACCCGTGGAGACCAACGCGACCGAGACCGGCCCCCTACACCGCCCTCCGCAGATGGCGGGCGTTTGGGAAACCTGCTCTTGCTGTCTCACCCCCTGGGGCCCGGGCCCCGTCCCGCTCTACCGAAACCCCCCGGGGCCAGGGCCGGAGGCCTCCTACTGCCGTCACCCCCTACGGCGGGGGAGGCACAACGCACTCCGGCTATGGCTAAGGCCCCGGGCAGGTGACCGGGCTGGGGCTGAGGCCCCAGGTTGGGTGGGCAACCCCCTGGAGCCGGGGCCGGAGGCCTCGTGCGGCCCTCACCCCCTGCGGCGGGGGAGGCACAACGCCCTCCGGCTGGGGCTGAGGGCTCCAGGAGGGGACGGGCTGGGGCTGAGGTCCCAGGCGGGTGGGCACCCCCCCGGGGCCGGGGCCGGAGGCCTCTTGCCGCCCCCACTCCCTGCGGCGGGGGAGGCCAGGGATGTGACCGGGCTGGGGCCAAGGACCCCGGGGAAGGTGGGAAACCCCCTGGAGCCGGAGGAACCGTTCCCCGCACGCCCGTCAGGACCGCGGCCCCGAACAGACCACCCCCGCACCCCACAGCGTTGACACCACACACGCACCCACCCACCGGCTGAAACCCCGGGCAGGTGGGAACCCCACGGGGCCGGGGCGGGAGGACTCCTGCCGCCCCGGCCCCCGCAGCGGGGGACACCACGGATATGGCCGGGCGGGGGCTGAGGGCCCCGGGCACAAAAAAGGGGGCCTCCTGCCGGAGGTCTCGGCCCCCGGGCGCAAGGGGACGCCCCCGCCGGGGGCGGGGGTGTCCTGGGGGTTTCCGGGTCAGCCGGTCGAGAGGCTCAGGCCCCACGAGCTCAGCATCGGGGTGACCTCTTGGTAGTAGGTCGTCCCGCCCGAGGTGCAGTTGCCGGAGCCACCGGAGGTGACGCCCTGCGCCTGGGAGCCGGAGATGAACGAGCCGCCGGAGTCGCCGGGCTCGGCGCACACGTTGGTGCGGGTCAGGTCCTGCACGGTGCCCTGCGGGTAGCTGACCGTCTGGCCGCGGGCCTGGATGGTCCCGCAGTGCCAGCCGGTGGTGGAGCCGGAACGGCACACCGCCGACCCGATGGGCGCCTGGGAGGAGCCGGAGACGGTCTCGTGCGTGCCGTCGTAGCGACTGACCAGGCTGGTCAGGCTCCACCCCGAGGTGGCGCGCACGAAGGCGGCGTCGTTGCCCGGGAACACCGAGCGGTCGAACACGCCGGACCCGCTGCCGTCGGAGCTCTGCGCCGACGTGCCCACGGAGCCGCAGTGGCCCGCGGTGACGAAGCCCGGGTTGCCCGCCGAGTCGCTGGCGGCGAACCCGATGGAGCAGCGGCCGCCGCCCATGTAGTAGGCGACGCCGCCGACGATGTCGGCGTACAGCTCGGGGGCCGCGTCGGTGGTGACGACGTCGACCGACGCCGGGTCGACGCCCGCGGACTCCAGGAGCCCGGCGGGGTCGGCGCCCTCCAGGACCTCGATGACGACGGTGTCGCCGGCGACGTCCGGGTACCAGCCGGTGACGCCCTGCGGGGCGCCCTCGGCGTCGAGGGCCTCGACGATCTCGGCCAGGCCGTCGGCACCGTGCTCCACGACCCGGGCCTGGGCCCCGGCCGCCTCGACCGCGGCCGCGGCGTCGGCGTCGGTGACCAGGACGGTCAGGTCGTGCGTCTCGATGTCGAACAGTGAGCCGCCGTAGGCGTCGCCGGCGGCCTCGGCCGCTTCGGCGTCGGTCTTCAGCGCCTCTTCCTGGGCCTCCAGCAGGGTTTCGGCCCCGGGCGGGGTGAGGCCGAGGTCCCTGGCGAGGGCTTCCAGCATGGTCGCCTCACCCTGGGGTGCGGGTGAGGCCGGGACGGGCGCGGCGTTGGCGCCCGGCGCGAACACCAGCCCGAAGGCCAGCGCTCCCGTCCCTATCACGGAGATAGCGGGGAAAGGTCTCATGGACCCTGAACTCTCCTTTGTTGTTGATGGGGGTGATTGTTCACCGAACATCCGCTTTTGAGACGTTCGGTAAACGAGTCCACACCCTAGGTGGTCGTCCGGGCGAGCGGAACCCCGGGCGGGGATCTTCTGGATCCGTTGATGGGGACAGCGGATGAATGGGAGGTTGTTGCGGAGGGTGACGGGGGTGATGAACTGCGTTTTTGTGGTGGCCCCGGGGTTTTCGGGTGGCTTTTCGTTCGGTGTCAAGGGGGGTTCGGTGGCCGGATGCGGTCACTGGAATCGGGTGCCTACAGTGACCGTTCGGATGCATAGATGTAACCCGTGAGGTCAGGGCTGTGACCGGTAGGTAACTTCGGTCCCGGCCCTGGCGCGACGCGCCCGGGAGCGGGGGTGCCGGGCGCGCCGGGTACGCCCCGTGGCGCGAGGTAACCAGCCGGTATCGGGCTCCGGGAAGGGGGTTGAGGTGCCCGGTGTTGGGCCAAGATAAGGGCGAGAGCCCCGAACGGGAGGTAGGTAGGTATGGCGAAGGACACCGGCGGTCAGAAGCACGCGTCGCGCCGCGACGAGGAAGTCGAAGAGGTCGAGGCCTCCGCCGACGTTCAGGAGCGCAAGGACCAGCTGGACGAGGACGTCGACGACATCCTGGACGAGATCGACGACGTGCTGGAGAGCAACGCCGAGGACTTCGTCCGGCAGTTCGTCCAGAAGGGCGGAGAGTAGTCACCGCGGCGGTTCGCTGACAGCGCACCGGCGATGCCGTCGGCGCCGCCGCGGACCCGGCTAGGGTCGGCTTGAAAGAAGACGAGGCGTCCCGCCCGCGTCGGGGCGGGGCGCGAGTGGAGGGAGTCGCGTGTTCGAAGGGTTCGAGGGCAAGGGGTTGCCCGCCGCTTTCATGAGTGCGGGGACCTCGTCCTTCACCGAGTTTCTCCGAGAGGTCAGGCCCGAGATGCTGCCCGGCCACGGACTGCCGGCACAGGGGCTCGCCGCCGAGCACCTCTCCCCTGACGCGACGACGATCGTCGCGCTGACCTTCCCCGGGGGAGTGCTGATCGCGGGCGACCGGCGTGCCACACAGGGCAACGTGATCGCCAATCGCGACATGGAAAAAGTCTATCGAACGGATGAATTCTCCGCGGTGGCCATTGCCGGCTCCGCCGGGTTCGGAATCGAATTGGCCCGTCTCTACCAGGTGGAATTGGAGCACTACGAGAAGATGGAGGGCCGCTCGCTCTCCCTCGAAGGTAAGGCCAACAAGCTCGCCCAGATGGTCCGCGGCCACCTCGGCCTGGCCATGCAGGGCTTCGTCGTGGTCCCCCTCTTCGTCGGCTTCGACGAGAACGAGGGCAAGGGCCGCGTCTTCAGCTACGACGCCACCGGCGGCCGCTACGAGGAGCAGCGCTACTACTCCATCGGCTCCGGGTCGGTCTTCGCCAAGGGCTCCATCAAGAAGCTCTACCGCGAGGACCTGGGCGAGACCGACGCCGTCAAGGTCGCCCTGGAGTCCCTCTACGACGCGGCCGACGACGACTCCGCCACCGGCGGACCCGACCTGCACCGCAAGATCTTCCCCCTGGTCGACGTGATCACCGAGGACGGCCACCGCCGCCTGCCCGCCGACGACGTCGCCCGGCTGGCGACCGAGGTGGTCCAGGGCCGCGCCGCCCATCCGGACGGCCCCACCGCTCCGCTGGCCTGAGCCGCCCCGCCCCATTGGACTTCTAGGTAAGGAAACGATCAGCGGTGTCGATGCCGTTCTACGTCGCCCCCGAACAGCAGATGAAGGACAAGGCGGACTTCGCGCGCAAGGGCATCGCGCGCGGCCGCAGCGCCGTCGTCCTGCAGTACGAGGGCGGCATCCTGCTGGTGGCGGACAACGTCTCCCGCACGCTCCACAAGATCAGCGAACTCTATGACCGCATCGCCTTCGCCGCGGTCGGCCGCTACCCCGAGTTCGAGAACCTGCGCCTGATGGGCGTGCGTTTCGCGGACGTGCGCGGGTACCAGTACGACCGCCGCGACGTCAGCGGCCGCCAGCTCGCCAACATCTACGCCCAGACCCTGGGCACGGTGTTCAGCGAGAGTCTCAAGCCCTGGGAGGTGGAGATCGTCGTCGCCGAGGTCGGCGACACCGCCGACGGGGACGAGATCTACCGCATCACCTTCGACGGCTCCATCGTCGACGAGCAGGGCTTCGTCGCGGTCGGCGGCTCCTCCGAGCACGTCTCGCAGGCGCTCAAGGACCGCTTCGCCGCCGACGCCTCCCTCGCCGCCGCGCTCAACGCCGCCACCCACGCCCTGGCCAGGGAGAACGGCGAGGAGCGCGAACTGGAGGCGGCCAACCTGGAGGTCGCCGTCCTGGAGCGGTCCAGGGCGCACCGCAAGTTCCGCCGCATCCAGGGGCCGCGCCTGGTCTCCCTCCTGGAGGAGGGGCGCGGCGGCACCGCCTCCGGCGCCGGGACCGCCGACGGCGGTACCACCACCGAGGACGACGCATAGCAGAAACGGTGCGGCGCTCCCGAGGCGCCGCACCGGCCGGCGGACGACGCGACCCCGTCGTCCCGGGCCGACGGTGACGGGAAGTTGGTGAGGCCGCGTGGAACGACGGATCTTCGGGCTGGAGAACGAGTACGGAGTCACGTGCACCTTCCGGGGACAGCGCCGGCTGTCCCCGGACGAGGTCGCCCGCTACCTCTTCCGGAGGGTGGTCTCCTGGGGGCGCAGCAGCAACGTGTTCCTGCGCAACGGCGCCCGCCTCTACCTGGACGTGGGCAGCCACCCCGAGTACGCCACCCCCGAGTGCGACAGCCTCGTGGACCTGGTGGCGCACGACAAGGCCGGTGAGCGCATCCTGGAGGGGTTGCAGGTCGACGCCGAGCAGCGCCTGCACGAGGAGGGCATCGCCGGGGACATCTACCTGTTCAAGAACAACACCGACTCCGCCGGCAACTCCTACGGCTGCCACGAGAACTACCTCGTGGGCCGGCACGGGGAGTTCGGGCGGCTGGCGGACGTGCTCATCCCCTTCCTGGTCACCCGGCAGATCATCTGCGGGGCCGGCAAGGTGCTCCAGACCCCCCGCGGCGCCCTGTACTGCGTCAGCCAGCGGGCCGAGCACATCTGGGAGGGCGTCTCCTCCGCCACCACCCGCTCCCGGCCGATCATCAACACCCGCGACGAGCCGCACGCGGACGCCGAGCGCTTCCGCCGCCTGCACGTCATCGTCGGCGACTCCAACATGAGCGAGACCACCACCCTGCTCAAGCTGGGCTCCACCGACCTGGTGCTGCGGATGATCGAGGCGGGCGTGGTCATGCGCGACTACACCCTGGAGAACCCGATCCGGGCGATCCGCGAGGTCAGCCACGACATGACCGGCCGCCGCAAGGTGCGCCTGGCCAACGGCCGCGAGGCGGGCGCGCTGGAGATCCAGCGCGAGTACCTGGAGAAGGTACAGAGCTACGTCGACCGGCACGGCACCGACGCGACCGGCAAGCGGGTCCTGGAGCTGTGGCAGCGCACCCTGGAGGCGGTCGAGTCCCAGAACCTGGAGGCGGTCTCCCGCGAGATCGACTGGGTCGCCAAGTACATGCTGCTGGAGCGCTACCGCGCCAAGCACGACCTGTCCCTGTCCTCGCCCCGGATCGCCCAGCTCGACCTGACCTACCACGACATCCACCGCGACCGCGGCCTGTTCTACCTGCTGCAGAACCGCGGCCAGATGGAGCGGGTGGTCGGCGACCTGAAGATCTTCGAGGCCAAGTCGGTGCCCCCGCAGACCACGCGGGCCCGGCTGCGCGGCGAGTTCATCCGCCGCGCCCAGGAGCAGCGCCGCGACTTCACCGTCGACTGGGTGCACCTCAAGCTCAACGACCAGGCGCAGCGCACGGTGCTGTGCAAGGACCCCTTCAAGTCGGTGGACGAGCGGGTGGAGAAGCTCATCGCCGGCATGTGACCGGCGGCACCCACGGCCCCGGTGGCGGTTCCCCGCCGCCGGGGCCGTGTCGTGCCCGTGGCCGTTCCCGTCACCGTGCCGCTTCCGAAAAGTGCGCTCGGTGAGCTTTTGTTACCGATGTTCCGCCTCGGGGGGAGGTGGTGGCGGTCGCGCTTTTCGGTAGTGTGACCCTGTCCCGAGCCGGAAAACAGAGGTAGTGACCCATGCACCGACGTGCCGCCGCCCTCGCGGTGCCCCTGACCGTCATCGCTTTGACGGTCTCAAGCTGCGGAAACATCCCCGAGGAGTGGCGCACTCCCGCCTTCATGCGGATGGGTGACGACCAGCTCGACTCGCGGCTGCCCACCGTCACCGGAAACGTCGGCGAGGCTCCCGAGGTCACCTTCCCCGACATCGAGCCCCCCGAGGAGGAGCTCTCCGGTGTCGTGGACCAGGGCCCGAGCGAGGAGGAGCTGGTCCGCGCCGACGACCTCCTCGTCGCCAACGTCGCCCAGTTCCAGTGGACCGGCGCCGGCGAGGGCGAGCCGGTCGAGGGCCAGTCCAGCTACGAGACCGGCGCCCCCGACCTCATCCGCATGTCCGACATGCCCGAGCAGATCAGCTCGGTCCTGGTCAACCAGGCCGTCGGCAGCCGCGCGGTGTACGTCTTCCCGCCGCTGACCGCGGAGGAGCAGGCCCAGGCCGAGGCCATGGGCCAGGAACCCCAGCTGGGCGCCAGCGTCCTGGTCGTCGACATCGTGGACCGGTTCGGCATCGGCTCGGTGGTGCCGGGCGAGCAGGCCACCGACGGCGGCGACGGCCTGCCGACCGTGGTCCAGACGGGCCACAGCGAGCCCACCATCGAGATCCCCGAGGGCGACGCGCCCGAGGACCTGGAGATCGTCCCGCTCATCGAGGGCACGGGCGGCGAGGTCGAGGAGGGCCAGCAGGTCATCGTCCAGTACACCGGCGTGCGCTGGGAGGCCGACGACAACGGCGAGCACCCCGCGTTCGACTCCACCTGGAGCCGCGGCGGCGTCCCCTTCGACACCACCATCGGCGCGGGCTCGGTGATCAAGGGCTGGGACGAGGGCATCGTCGGCCAGCAGGTGGGCAGCCGCCTGCTCCTGGTCGTGCCCGGTGACATGGCCTACGGCGAGACCGAGGAGGAGGCCATGGGCGCCCCGGCGGGCACCCTGGTCTTCGTGGTCGACGTCCTGGGCGCCTTCGACAACCCGCCGCCGGTCGAGCCCGAGGAGGAGCCCGCCGAGGGCGCCGAGGAGGAGGCCTCCGACCCCGAGGCCGAGGAGTCCCCCGAGGAGGAGGAGAGCGAGTAGCGTCCCCGCGACCCTTCGCGCACTTCGCAGCACTTCGCAGTGAGGGGGGCGTCCCGGCGACCGGCCGGGGCGCCCCCTTGCGCACGCCTGACACGCAGAGCAACCGCCGCCTCCGGCGCCCCCGCCGCGGCGCTGCGTAGAGTCGTGCCAACGGTGGGCCGAGCGGAGGGGGAGGCCGTGGTGGACCGGCTGCGCTACTGCTACGTGTCGGGACTGGGCCTGGGGATCCCCGCCCTGGAGGAACTGTGCGCCCAGGGGCGCCCGCCGGCCCTGGTCGTCTCCTACCCGGCCGAACTCGCCCACCGCTCCGGCTACGTCGACTACGAGGCCGTCACCCGCCGCCACGACCTGGAGCACCTGCGCGCCGCCGACCTGGGCTCGGACGAGGTGCGCGACGCCATCGCGGCCCGCGACATCTCCCTGCTGGTCGTCGCCGGGTGGTCCAGCCCCGTCCCCGAACGCCTGCTGGAGGCGCTGCCCCGGGGCGGGGTCGGCCTGCACCCGGCGCCGCTGCCGGTCGGCCGGGGCCGCGCCCCCATCCCGTGGACGATCCTGCGCGACATGCGCTCCAGCGCCGTCACCCTGTTCCACCTGGACGGGGGCGGCGACACCGGCGACATCATCGACCAGGCGTGGTTCGACGTCGAACCCGACCTCACCGCCACCGGCCTGTACGACCGGGTGGCCCGCCGCCAGGCCGAGATGCTGGCGGCCCGCATCGACGACCTGCTGGCGGGCACCGCGCCGAGGCGGCCCCAGCGCGGGCACGTGTCGGTGTGGCCGCGCCGCCGGCCCAGCGACGGGCGCATCGACTTCACCGCCTCGGGCCGCGACGTGGACCGCCTGGTGCGGGCCCTGGCCGACCCCTACCCGGGCGCGTTCGCGATGTTCGGCGGCAGCCGCATCACCCTGTGCTCGGGGGCGCTGGACGAGGGCGTCCAGGGCGGCGCCCCGGGCGGGGTGGTGTCGGCGGGGCCGGGGCGTGTGTGGGGGGTGACCTGCGGGGACGGGACGGTGTTCGTGCCCGAGGTGATCCGGGTGGACGAGGGGGTGCGTGCCGACCCGGCCTCGCTGGCCATGTTCCGGGAGGGGGCGTTCTTCGACGAGCCCTCGCCGCACGCGCTCAGCCCGGCCCGGCCGGTCCCGGTGCCCGGCCAGGCACCCGACCCGGAGACCCTGCTGCGCACCGGGGGTTGAATACGGGGGTTAAACGAGCGCCGCGGCGTGGCGGCCGGCGGCGGCCGCGCTCAGGAACGCCGCCCGGTCCTCCTCCAGCCCCCGCCCCATGGTGGACGGCTTCACCGGCAGCGCCCGCAGCGCCTCCTCCAGCCCTTCCACCCCCGTGTGCACCAGCGTGTGCCGGGCGCCCAGCGGCGCCGCCTGGGCGCGCACCCGCTCCCCGAACACCCCGGGCAGCAGCGGCACCACCACGTCGGCGCGGGCCAGCGCCACCCGCCCGTAGGCCGTCAGGCTGTGGTGGGACACCCCCCGGTGCCGGGGCCGGGGGTCGGCCTCGCTGACCCGCAGCGCCGCCACCGGGTGCCCGTCCAGCACCGCGGCCGCGTTGACCGCCTCGCCGCAGGACACCCCGGAGAACCCCCAGGGCGTGCCCGTGCCCAGGTTGCCCGGGCCCTGGCAGACCACCGCCACATCCGCGCCCAGCACGTGCCGGGCGGCCAGCAGCCCGGAGTGGACCGTCACCGCCTCCAGGTCGCCGCCGAACGCCTGCCCGGTGGTCACACAGCCCGCCAGCAGCCCCTCCTCGCGCAGCGTCCCCAGGGTTCGCGAGAACGCGGCGGGCAGCGCCCCGCCGTCGGTCATCACGTTGACCACCCGCGCCCCGGGCCGCTCGTGCAGCACCCCGGCCAGCACCGCCGGCAGCGACGAGTGCAGGTCGGCGACCACCACCGGCATGCCCGCCACCCCGGCCGCGTCGCGCAGCGTCGCGTGGTGCGGGGAGTCCTGCTCGTCGGCGCCCTCCACCAGCGTCTGCAACGGGGTGTACCGCGCCTTGACCAGGTGCCCCGGCCCCTCCCGGTCCGGCGGCAGCCGGTCGGGCAGGGCCACCACCATCGCGTACCCGCCGGTGCCCAGCCCCAGGTCCAGGGCCCCGGTGTTGAGCAGCACCGCGTCCCCGGGACGGGGGTCGCCCACCAGGCCGGTGTAGGCGATCGCCCGGCAGGACGCCTCCCCGCCCGCCCCGTCGGCCACGGCGACCAGGCACACCCGCACCCCCGGCCAGGACGGGAGGAGTTCACGGACTTCACCACGGCGCCACCGGATCATGCAAGGCACGGTACCTTCGTTGCTGAGTCGGTACGGGGACGACGCGCCCCGCCGCCGACGGCATTCCACACGCGGGCGAGAAGAGGGTGCAGGCGATGTCGCGCAGGAAGACGGAACGGCAGTTGAACCTGGTCATCTGCCTGTTGTCCACGCGCCGCCACCTGACGGCCCAGGAGATCCGCCGCACGGTGTACGGCTACGCCGAGGCCGAGAGCGAGCAGGCGTTCAAGCGCATGTTCGAGCGGGACAAGCGGGAGCTGCGCGACAGCGGCATCCCCATTCAGGTGGGCACCGGCGACGCGATCAGCGGCGAGGAGGGGTACCGCATCTCGCGGGCCGACTACGAGCTGCCCGAGATCGAGCTGCTGCCCGACGAGGCCGTGGTGCTGGGCCTGGCCGCCCGCGCCTGGCGGCACGCCGCCCTGGGCGAGGCCGCGGCCAACGCCCTGTTCAAGCTGCGCTCGGCCGGGGTGCCGGTGGACACCGAGGCCGCCCCGGGGCTGACCCCGGCGATGCGCACCGACGAGCCCGCGTTCGGGCCGGTGTGGCAGGCGGTGCGCGACCGGCGGCCCATCGCGTTCGACTACCGCAAGCCCGGCCAGTCCGAGCCCGAGCGGCGCGAGATCGAGCCGTGGGGCATCGTCAACCTGCGCGGCCACTGGTACGTGGTGGGCCACGACCGGCTGCGCGACGCCCGCCGGGTGTTCCGCCTGGGCCGCATCCGCGGCGAGGTCGAGATCCTGCGCGGCGGCCCCGACGTGGTCGTGCCCGAGGGCATCGACCTGCGGTCGGTGGCGGCCGGGCACCGCGCCGAGCCGGAGGCGACCGCTACCGTGCGGGTGCGCACCGACACCGCCCACGCCCTGCGCCGCGGGGCGCTGCGCGTGGTGCCGGGCGGGCGCGAGGGCGCCGACGCGGGCTGGGACGTCCTCACCGTCCCCTACGTCGACGTCCCCGACCTGGTGGAGCACGTCGCCTCCTACGGCGCCAACGCCGTCATCGTCGAACCTGCCGAGGCCCGCACCGCCATGGCCGAGCACCTGGCGGCGACCGCCGACGGCGCCCCGGCCGAGCCCGACCCGGCCCCGGCCGCCCCGGTCACGGAGGACAGCGGACCGGCGCGCGGGCCGCGTTCGGCCGACCAGCTGCGCCGCCTGCTCATGCTCGTGCCCTACGCCCTGGGCCGCGACGTGCGGGTGCCGGAGATGGCCGAGCACTTCGGCCTCACCGAGAAGCAGGTGGTCGCCGACCTGAGCCTGCTGTGGATGTGCGGCCTGCCCGGGTACACCCCCGGCGACCTCATCGACGTGGACCTGGACGCCGCCAAGGAGACCGGCGAGATCATCATCGGCAACGCCGACACGCTCGCCCAGCCGCTGCGGCTGACCGCCGACGAGGCCGCCAGCCTGGTCGTGGGCCTGTCGCTGCTGGAGGCGCTGCCCGAGGCCGAGGGCCTGGAGTCGGGCGCCCTCAAGCGGGTGTCGGAGAAGCTGCGCACCGCCGCGGGCACCGCCCTGGGCTCGCTGGCCGACTCGGTGCAGGTCCGCCTGGAGGACTCCGGCGACGAGCAGGTCGAGCAGACGCGGCGGCGCTGCGCCGAGGCCCTGGAGTCGGGCCAGCGCCTGCACCTGCGCTACCTGTCCGGGTACCTGGACCAGGTCACCGAGCGCGACGTGGACCCCATGGGCCTGGTCGTCCAGGACGGCCACACCTTCCTGGAGGGGTACTGCCGGCTGCGCGAGGACGTGCGCCTGTTCCGGCTGGACCGGGTGCTGGACCTGACGGTACTGCCCTACCCGGCCGAGGTCCCCGAGGGGGTGGGCCGCCGCGACCTGTCCGGGGGGCTGCTCCAGCTCTCCGAACGCGACGCGCTGGTCACCCTGGACCTGGAGTCCCCGGCCCGGTGGGTCACCGAGGACTACGTGTGCGAGTCGGTGGCGGAGCTGCCCGGGGGAGGTGTCCGCGCCGCGCTGCGCACCCCCGCGCCCGCCTGGGTGGTGCGGCTGGCGCTGCAACTGGGCCCGCGGGGGCGGATCACGGCCCCGCCGGCGCTGGCGGAGCAGGCGCGGGCCGAGGCGCGCAGGACCCTGGAGCTCTACCGCTCGGCCTGATCCCGTGAGAAATTGGTCGAGACCAATTCGTCGCCCGAGTGAGCCTCGGTTGTTCACCCGGGGGCCGGGTGTAGGTCGGAGCGAAAGGGATAAGGTACAAGCGTGATCGTCCTGACTGTCCTGTTCGGTGCTTTTGTGGTGGGAGGCGTCCTCATCGGCGCCCTCGTGCTGCGGGTGCGCCGGGCGGCGGGCGTGCTGGCCCGACAGGTGGCGCAGGCGTCGGGCGAGCACCGGACCGAGGGGGCGCACACGCTCCCCCGCCGCCGTGGCGGGGACGGGTGACCACCCCGTGTCCGGTGCGCGTACCATCGAAGGCGCCTGATCCGCGCCGCGAAAGGAAGTGAAAAGGATGGGTATCGGGGCACGTGAGATCCTGATCCTCCTGGTCATCGCACTGCTGCTGTTCGGGGCCAAGAAGCTCCCGGACCTGGCCCGCTCCCTGGGCCGCAGCGCGCGCATCCTCAAGGCCGAGAGCAAGGGCCTGGTGGACAACGAGGACGAGCAGAAGCAGCAGGAGCAGCCGCAGGCCCAGACGCAGTCGCAGTCGCAGCCCGCTCCGCAGCCTCAGGCCGCCCCCCAGCAGCCGCAGGCCCAGTCGTACCCGCAGCTGCCGCCCGGCCAGCGCATCGTCAACGAGGCCGGCGAGCCGCAGCCTTACAACAACCAGCAGTAACGGCAGGCTCGCGCGGTCCCGTAGGCCGCGGTGACGGGCGCGGCGCCGAGGGCGCGCCGCGCCTGGGCAGGCGGCCGCACCACGGGTGCGCGGCCCCGAGGGAGAAGAGAGTGACCACACGATGAGGGCCCGACGCCCGGCGGTCAACCCGGATGCCCGGATGCCGCTCATGGAACACCTGCGCGAGCTGCGCGGCCGGGTGGTGAAGGCGTCGATCGCGCTCGCCCTGGGATGCGTGGTCGGCTACGTCGCCTACGACTACGTGTGGGAGTTCCTCAAGGCCCCCTACTGCTCGCTTCCGGAGTCGAAGGTCGCGGCCCAGGACGGCTGCTCCCTCATCGTCACCGGCCCCTTCGACGCGTTCTTCGTCGCGTTCAAGGTGTGGATGTTCGTCGGCGCCATCGTCTCGGCGCCGCTCTGGCTGTACCAGCTGTGGGCGTTCGTCGCCCCCGCGCTGCACACCCGCGAGAAGCGCTACGCCTACATCTTCGCCCCGCTGGCCGCGGTGCTGTTCGTCGCCGGCGCCGCGCTGGCGTACTACATCACCTCCTACGCGCTGGTGGTGCTGTTCAGCTTCCTGCCCGACGACGCCGAGCCCTTCCTCACCATCGGCGAGTACCTGAGCTACATGCTCATCATGATGACCATGTTCGGCCTGGGCTTCGTGCTGCCGCTGCTGGTGGCCCTGCTGAACATCATCGGGGTCCTGCCGCACGCGGCCATCGCCAAGTGGCGCCGGGTCATCATCTTCGGGTCGTTCGTGCTGGCCGCCGTCGTCACCCCCGCCGAGCCGATCTCCATGCTGGCCCTGGCGGTACCGCTGGTGCTGCTGTTCGAGATGGCCGAGCTCTTCGCGTTCTTCAACGACCGCCGCCGCAAGCGCGTCGACCCCTACGGCGACCTGTCCGACGACGAGGTCTCCGAACTGGACGAGACCCCCTCCTCCCTGGACGATCCGGACCTGGAGGAGGAAGCGGGCAAGCGCCCCTGAGCACTTCCCGTACACGCTAGGGTCGGCGTCGGGGGCCGCCGGGCCCCCGGCGCCGACCGCTTTTCCGCCCCCGGACGGCGTCCCCGAGTGTGAATGAGGACATCCGATGAGCGAGCAGACCGAGGCCAAGCGGGAGCTCCCGCCCGAGGCCATGGGCAACGAGAAGTGGCACGACACCACCGACGCGGTGTGGATGCGCTCCTCCCTGTCCAACCCCGACTCGGAGGCGATCGTGGAGGTCGCCACCTTCGACGACGGCTTCCGCGCGGTCCGCGACGGCAAGTCGCCGGAGAAGGGCACCCTGTACTTCACCCCCGCGGAGTGGGAGGCGTTCGTCCTGGGGGCCCGGGACGGCGAGTTCGACATCCCGGAGGAGTACCTCACCGAGGAGGAGGCCAGGATCCAGCGCGGCGAGGTGGACGTCGAGGTCGGATGGGTCCCCTCCCCGCTGAACAGCCCCAAGGCGATGGAGGAGTACCATCGCCGTCAGCGTGAGGAAGCCGCCGCGGCCGCCCAGGAGACCGACGCCTCCTGACGTCCGCGCACACCCGGGCGCGAGGGTGTGCGGCGTCCTGGGGCGTGTTCGGCGGATCATTCCGGGTCGCGGCCCCCAGGTTGCCTCTCGCGGCGCCGCCTGCGCTCGGTCAGCCAACCCCGGGCGGGCCCCCGCTGTGCGACACTGCCGAGCTTGCGAGGCATGCACAGTAGGGGCACTCGAGCTGGTCGCCTTGCGAGAGATTGCCTGGGAACCGCTCCCATCGATCGGCGCAAGCGCCGAGCCGAACGGAAGCATCCACCGAACACGCCCCCGCGCCGTCCGTACACCCTCCCCGCCCCCGGGTAGCGAAGGACCCCCATGCCGTCCCCTCACATCGCCCTGCTGGTCAACCCCAAGTCGGGCCGACGCCGCGCCGCCGTCACCGCCGTCCGCCTCAAGGAGGCGCTGCGGGAGGCCGGGGCGCACGTCCACGTCTACAGCGGCGAGTCGGCCGCCGACAGCCGCCGCCTGGCCCGCCTGGCCGCCGCCGACTCCCCGCACGCCCTGGTCGCCGTGGGCGGCGACGGGCTGGTCCACCAGGCCCTCCAGGGCGTGGTCGGCACCGGGGTCCCCCTGGCCGTGGTGCCCGCCGGCACCGGCAACGACATCGCCCGCGCCTTCGGCCGCCCCCGCGGGTCGGTGCGCGAGGTGGCCGCCGCCATCCTGCGCGGGCGCACCCGCTCGGTCGACTGCGTGCGGGTCGAGCTGGCCGACGGCACCCGCCGCCACTTCCTCAGCGTGCTCGCCTGCGGGTTCGACGCCCGCGTCAACGAACGCGTCAACGGGTTCCGGTTCAAGATCGGCCGGGCCGGATACGTCGCGGGCATCCTCGCCGAACTCGGCTCCTTCAAGGCCGCCCGCTACGAGATCGACGTGGACGGCCGGGTCATCGACGAGCCCGGCATGCTCGTCGCCGTCGGCAACACCACCTCCTACGGCGGCGGCATGAAGGTGTGCGCCGCCGCCGAGCCCGACGACGGCCTCCTCGACGTGGTCTTCGGCAGGGAGACCCCGCTCGCCCGCTTCCTGCTGCTGTTCCCCCTGGTCTTCACCGGTGGGCACCTCGACCGGCCCGAGATCATCGCCGAACGCGGCCGCACCGTCACCATCCGGGCCCAGGGCGTGCCCGTCTACGCCGACGGGGAACGCCTGGGGGAGCCGTCACTGGTGTGCGAGGTGGTGCCTAAGTCGGTCGAGATGTTGGAGCTGACCTCATAGGCTGGGAGCCATATGAGTAGTCACGCTGAGCGGTACGCCGCCTTCCGTCGGCGCCAGGGCGCCTCCAGCCCCGCCATCGAGGCGTTCCAGGGGCTGTACGGGTTCGAGTTCGACCCGTTCCAGATCCGGGCATGCAAGGCCCTGGAGAACGGCCACGGGGTGCTGGTGGCCGCCCCCACCGGCTCGGGCAAGACGGTGGTCGGCGAGTTCGCCGTCCACCAGGCCCTGGCCGAGGGCACCAAGTGCTTCTACACCACGCCCATCAAGGCGCTGTCCAACCAGAAGTTCAACGACCTGGTCGCGCGCTACGGCGCCGACCGGGTCGGCCTGCTGACCGGTGACAACAGCGTCAACGGCGACGCCCCGGTGGTCGTGATGACCACCGAGGTGCTGCGCAACATGCTGTACGAGGGCTCGGCCACCCTCGGCAACCTGGCGTACGTGGTGATGGACGAGGTCCACTACCTCGCCGACCGGTTCCGCGGCGCGGTCTGGGAGGAGGTGATCATCCACCTGCCCGAGTCGGTGCGCATGGTCGCCCTCTCGGCCACCGTGTCCAACGCCGAGGAGTTCGGCGAGTGGCTCCAGCAGGTGCGCGGCGACACCACCGTCATCGTGGACGAGAAGCGGCCCGTGCCGCTGTGGCAGCACGTCATGGTGGGCGACCGCATCCACGACCTGTTCGTCGACCTGGAGGTGGAGGAGACCGGTCCCGGGGACACCGGCGGTGAGGGCCGCGAGGACTCCGAGGACGGCGACGGGGACCGCCGCCGCGACCGCGGCCGGGACCGCAAGGGCGGCAGGAAGCGCAAACGCGACCGCGGCTGGCAGCCCCGCGAGATCCACGTGGGCGGGCAGACCCTGCGGATCAACCCGCGGCTCTCCCGCATCGCGGAGGAGGACTCCCGGCTCACCCAGCTCGCCCACCGCAAAAGGCACCCGCAGTCGCGCTCGCGCGGCAAGATGCGCCCGCGCAGCCGGTTCGCGCCGCCCTCGCGCCCGGCCATCATCGAGGAGCTCGACGACCTCGGGCTGCTGCCGGCCATCACGTTCATCTTCAGCCGGGCCGGATGCGACGACGCCGTCCGCCAGTGCGTGTCCTCGGGGCTGGTCCTGACCACCCCGGAGGAGGCCGAGGTCATCCGCGAGTACGCGGAGACCCGCTGCGCCGACATCCCCGGCGCCGACCTGGCGGTCCTGGGGTTCGACCACTGGCTGCGCGCCCTGGAGAACGGGATCGCCGCCCACCACGCGGGCATGCTGCCCACGTTCAAGGAGATCGTCGAGCACCTGTTCTCGCGCGGGCTCATCCGCGCCGTGTTCGCCACCGAGACCCTGGCGCTGGGCATCAACATGCCCGCCCGCACCGTGGTCATCGAGAAGATCGACAAGTGGAACGGCGAGGCCCACGTCCAGCTCACCCCCGGCGAGTACACCCAGCTCACCGGGCGGGCCGGGCGGCGCGGCATCGACGTGGAGGGGCACGCGGTCGTCGTCTGGCAGGCGGGCAGCGACCCCGAGACCATCGCCGGGCTGGCGGGCACCCGCACCTACCCGCTCAACTCCAGCTTCCAGCCCTCCTACAACATGGCCGTCAACCTCGTCGGCCAGGTGGGGCGCCGGCGCAGCCGCACGATGCTGGAGGAGTCCTTCGCCCAGTTCCAGGCCGACCGCGCCGTGGTGGGCCTGGTCAAGCAGCTGCGCAAGCACGAGGAGGCCCTGGAGGGGTACGCCGCGTCCGCGGAGTGCCACCTGGGCGACTTCATGGAGTACGCGCGCCTGCGGCGGGAGCTGAGCGACCGCGAGGCGATGCTGTCCAAGAGCCGGTCGTCGCGGCGGCGGGAGGAGGCGCTGGAGAGCCTGGAGAAACTCCGCCCCGGCGACATCATCCGCATCCCCGCGGGCCGCCACACCGGCCACGCCGTCGTGCTGGACCCGGGGCTGCGCCACGACCTGCCCGCGCCGCTGGTGCTCACCGTGGACAAGCAGGTCAAGCGGATCAACGCGGTCGACTTCCCGGTGCCGGTGCAGGCGTCGGGGCGGATGCGCATCCCCAAGTCGTTCTCCGCCAAGTCGCCGCGCTCGCGCCAGGACCTGGCCTCCACGCTGCGCAACAAGCTCAAGGAGCAGGGCACCGAGCCCGTCTACGAGCGGGGCCCGCGCGGCGCGGGTGAGGACGCCGAGGTGCTCCGGCTGCGCTCCGCGCTGCGCGAGCACCCCTGCCACGGCTGCGCCGACCGCGAGGACCACGCCCGCTGGGCGGAGCGCTACCACCGGCTCCACCGCGAGACCGAGTCCCTGCGCCGCCGGGTGGAGGGCCGCTCCCACGTCATCGCCCGCACCTTCGACCGCGTGTGCGGGGTGCTGGAGGATCTGGGGTACCTGGACGGCGACGACGTCTCCGACGACGGGTCGCGCCTGGCCAAGGTGTACTCGGAGCTGGACCTGCTGGTCGCCGAGTGCCTGCGCCGGGGACTGTGGTCGGACCTGTCCCCGGTGGAGCTGGCGGCCTGCGCGGCGTCCCTGGTGTACGAGGCGCGCCGCAACGAGGAGGCCTACCCGCGCCTGCCCGGCGGGAAGGTGGACGAGACCCTGGCCGAGATGGTGCGGCTGTGGGGCGAGCTGAACGAGGTGGAGGCCCGCCACCGGGTGAGCTTCCTGCGCCGCCCCGACCTGGGGTTCGTGTGGACGGCCCACCGGTGGGCGCGCGGCGACCGGCTGGACGCGATCCTGCGCCAGTCCGACATGACCGCGGGCGACTTCGTGCGCACCGCCAAGATGCTGGTGGACATGCTCGGCCAGATCGCCGGGGCCACCGGCGACCAGAACGTGCGCTCGGCCGCCCGCAAGGCCTCCGACCTGGTCCGCCGCGGAGTGGTCGCCTACTCCTCGCTGACCTAGCCGAACCTTTTGGCCCTCCGCTCCGCTTCGGTCCGTGCTCGGGCGCCCGGGGAACAGGAATCGGGTTTCAGGGGGTGCAGCGGCCCTGCGTCGACGTCCTCGCCCTCCCGTCTCCCACCGCCACCCTCAACGGGCGGCCTTCGGCCGACGGTTCTTCTCCTCGAAGACGTCTCCTCCGGGCCTCCAGAACCCTGTGGGCGCCCTCGCTCCCGGGGAGGGCCGTCACGGCCCTCCCCGGCCGGTCAGCGGGGCGGCGGGGGGATCTCGCCGGAGCCGCGGACGACCAGCGAGGTGGGCACCCGCTCCTCGCGCGGCGGGGAGGTGTCGCCCGCGATGCGCTCGAACAGGCGGCGCACCGCGAGCGCCCCGATGCTCATCACGTCCTGGGCGACCACCGTCACCCGGGGCATCAGCAGGTCGGCCATGGGGAAGTCGTCGAACCCCACCACCGCCACCCGCTCGTGCAGGCCGCGGGCCTGCAAGGTCTGGATGGCGCCGATCGTCACCAGGTTCTGCGCGGTGAACAGGGCCGTGGGCGGGTCGCCGGAGTCCAGCATCGCCGCCACCGCCCTGGCCGCGCTCTCCGGGTCGGGCAGGTCCCACACCACCCGGCCGGGCCGCTCGTGCAGCCCCCGCTCGGCCAGCGCCGCCCGGTACCCGGCCAGCCGCTCCACGGCGGTGCTGATCCGGTGCTCGTCGCCCAGGAACGCGATCTCGGTGTGCCCGTGGTCGGCCAGGTGCAGCACCGCCTCCCGCGCCCCCTCGGCGTTGGTGGCCAGTACCGCGTCGGCGGCCAGCCCGCGCGGGGGCCGGTCGGCGAACACCACCGGGGTGCCGTTGCGGATCTCCCGGTGCAGGTAGCCGTGGTCGTCACCGGCCGGGACCAGCAGGATGCCGTCCACCCGGTGCAGGGTGGCCGCGCGCACCAGCTCCATCTCCCGCTGCGGGTCCTCGTCGAGGCTGCCGGCGAGCACCAGGGTGCCGTGTTCGCGGGCGGCGTCCTCCACGGCCCGGCTCAGCGTGGCCGAGAACGGGTTGGCGACGTCCTCCAGCAGCAGGGCGATCTGGCGGGTGGCGCCGTCGGTGCGGCGCAGGCTGCTGGCCGCCAGGTTGGGCTGGAAGTCCAGCTGGACGATGGCGCGGGTGACCCGGTCGCGCAGTTCCTCCGAGACCGAGGGCACGCCGTTGATGACGCGCGAGACGGTCTTGATGCTCACCCCGGACAGGGCGGCGACGTCGCGCATGGTGGCCCTGCGCACCGGTTCGGACGCGGCCCGGGGGCCATCGCTGTGGTTCACCGACACCCGTATCTTCTTCGCTTCGACGACAGGACCGTCCCGGATGTCGTCGAACCCCGGGACGGTCCCATTGTTCACCATCGCCCCGTTCTCAGTGCCCGGAGCCGTCCGGGACCAGGGGGCGGACGGTCACGTCCTCCACCGATCCCCGGCCGCCCTCGGCGTACAGGGACAGCCCGGTGTGGGCGGGGTCGGGGAAGACGAGTTCGGTGAAGGCGACCAGGCCGTCGGCGGCGTACACCTGGACCGAGGAGGTGTCCACGACCACGCGCAGGCGCACCGCCCCGTCGGCCAGGGGGAGGCCGGCCGTGCTGCGGCTGGGGAAGGCGTGGTGGAACCCGGTGTCCCCGGCGTTCGTCCGGTCCGCGAACAGCTCCCGCTCCCGGGCGTCGTAGCCGACGACCGCCGCCCGTCCGTCGCCCTCGTGCACCCGCAGCCCGATCTCCCCGGCCTCCCGGGGGCGCAGGGTCAGCTCCACCTGGTAGGCCGTGCCCGGGGCGGCCGGGGGCAGGGCGTACCCCTCGGGGCCCACCTCCAGGTGCTCTGCCCGGAAGGCCGGCTCCCCGTACACCCCCTCGATCCCGTCGACCGGGTTCTGGAACAGCCGCGGGCGCCCGTCGACGGTGCGCAGCTCCAGCTTCCGCGGCAGCGCCATCGCCCCGCGCCAGGGCGCGGTGGGGGTGGCCTCGGCGTACTGCCAGTTGTTCATCCACGCCATGGTGATCCGCTCCCCGCCGGGGGCGTCGTTGAAGGACACCGCCGCGTAGTGGTCGCGGCCGTGGTCGAGCCAGTCGTAGGCGGCCAGGCCCGGCTACGGGTGGTCGGACTGCACGATGTGGTCGACCAGCACATGGCCCCACCGCCCGGTGGCGTCGTCGTCGATCCGGACGCGCGCGGTGCGCCCGGCGAACTCGGCGACGTCCCAGGCCACCCAGTCCAGGTGCTCGGTGTTCCGCCCGGTGGCGGTGCGCACCACCTCGCCGTCCACGACCAGGCCGACCGAGGCGTGTCCGCCGTTCCCGGTGTCGGGGTGGTGCCCGCCGCCGACCTTGAGGTTGATGTGGTCGCGTCCGATGGTGAACTCCGGCGAGGTGGCGTGGCCGCGCGGCCCGTCGCCGTCCAGGTAGGTGTTGGCCAGGCCGTCGCCGACCCACCCCAGCACCTGCTGCTGGTCGGGCAGGGTGCCGTTCGCGGGGGCGTCCCCGAAGGGACCCGGGCTCCCGGTGCCGTCGAGGTCGTTGACGACCTCCCAGCCGCCGTACCCGTCCTCGAAGTCGGCGATGACCTCGCCCGCGGGCGGGCCGGGGTCCACCAGGCGGTCGGGGGTGAACGCCGTCCCGTCGAAGTCGCCCACGAAGTACTGGGCGCCCGAGCCCCCGGCGACCGCGCCCGGGTTGAGGTTGACGATGAGCACCCAGCGGGTGTCCTGCGGGTCCCCGTCGACGGGCAGCTCGAACAGGTCGGGGACCTCCCAGATGCCGTCGGCGGCGTGGGCGGGCCCGAAGTCGCTGAGGAACTCCCAGTCGCGCAGGTTCTCGGAGCGGTAGAAGTGCACGGTGTGCTCGGTGGCCACGACCGCGGCCATGACCCAGTACCCGCCCTCCCCGTACCAGAACACCTTGGGGTCGCGGAAGTCGCCGTGCCCGATGTCCAGCACCGGGTTGCCGCCGTAGCGTTCCCAGGTGTAGCCGCCGTCGAGGCTGTAGGCCAGGGACTGGGCCTGGACGCCGGGCCGCTCGGAGGCGGGGGTGTAGGCGCTGGTGTAGACGGCGACCAGCGGCGGGTCCTCCGGGGTGCCCAGGCCGCTGGTGTTGTGCTCGTCGTACACGATGCCGCCGGAGAACACGTGCTCCTGCCCGGTGAAGCCGATCGCGACCGGCCGCTCCGTCCAGTGGACGAGGTCGGGGCTGGTGGCGTGCCCCCAGGACATGTTCCCCCAGCGGTCCCCCTCGGGGTTGTACTGGAAGTACAGGTGGTACAGGCCGTCGTGGTGGATGAGCCCGTTGGGGTCGTTCATCCAGTTCCGGGCGGGGGTGAAGTGGACGGCGGGGCGGTGGGGGTCGCCCGGGGCGGGGCCGGCGGCGGTGGCGGTCACGGATCCGGTGAGGGTCAGGGCCGCGGTCACGGCCAGTGCGGTGGGCGCCGCCAGGGCGGCGCGTGGACGTCGGTGCACGGGGTCCTCCGATCTCGCCCGGCGCGGGGGCGGGGGTGGCGCCGGGCGGCGACGACCCCCACCTTCACCCGCTGAGTCAACGTTGTCAATGGCCGCTGTCGGGACCTTTCCGGCTTTCCATATGTAAGGGAACGGGGGTATTGACACGGCGGCGTGCTCTCGCGGAAACTTTCGGGACATCGTTGTCCCGAGTGACCGCGATCACGTTCCGATCCGCGCCCACGCGCCGCACGAGGAGAAGACCCCCCATGAACCGCACGCTCTGGACCCGCCGGGCCCTGGCCGCCACCGCCGGGCTCGGCCTCACGTTCTCCCTCGCCGCCTGCGCCGAGGAGGGCGGCGGCGGGGACGGCGGGGTCCTGGTCGGCCTCATCACCAAGACCGACACCAACCCGTTCTTCGTCAAGATGGCCGAGGGCGCCCGGGCCGCCGCCGACGAGCACGGCGTCACCCTCCAGACCTACGCGGGCAAGTACGACGGCGACAATGAGAGCCAGGTCACCGCGGTGGAGAACCTCATCGCCGCCGGGGCGCAGGGCATCCTCATCACCCCCAACGACTCCGCCGCCATCGTGCCGGTCCTGGACCAGGCCCGCGCCGCCGGGATCATGGTCATCGCCCTGGACACCCCGGTCGACCCCGCCGACGCGGTCGACGCCACCTTCGCCACCGACAACTTCCTCGCCGGGGAGCTCATCGGGCAGTGGGCCGCCGCGCACTTCGAGGAGCTCGGCGAGGAGCCGCGCGTGGCCATGCTCGACCTCAACCCCAACCAGATCGCCGTCGACGTCGGCCGCGACCAGGGCTTCCTCCAGGGCCTGGGCGTGGACATCGCCGACCCGGGGCGGATCGGTGACGAGGACGACCCGCGCGTGGTCGGCCACGAGGTCACCGAGGGCGCCGAGGAGGGCGGCCGCACCGCCATGGAGAACCTCCTCCAGCGCGACCCCGACCTCAACCTCGTCTACACGATCAACGAACCCGCCGCCGCGGGCGCCTACGAGGCGCTCAAGGCCGCCGGTGTGGAGGAGGACGTGGTGATCGTCTCGGTCGACGGCGGCTGCCCGGGCGTGCAGAACGTCGCCGACGGCGTCATCGGCGCCACCGCCATGCAGTTCCCGCTCGACATGGCCGCCCTGGGCGTGGAGGCCGTCGCCGCCTACGCCGCCGACGGCACGGTGCCCGAGCCCACCGAGGGCCTGGACTTCGTCGACACCGGCGTGCGGCTCATCACCGACGAGCCCGAGGACGGGGTGGAGTCGCAGGACACCGCCTGGGGCCTGGACAACTGCTGGGGCTGACCCGGGCGACCGTGAAGGAAGAACAGACCACCGTGACCACACCGCCTCCCGCCCCCGCGCCGCCGGCCATCGACGACGTGCGGCCGCCCGGGCCCCTGGACCACCTCC
Organism: Nocardiopsis protaetiae; assembly: GCF_045446735.1. Taxonomy (NCBI): domain Bacteria; kingdom Bacillati; phylum Actinomycetota; class Actinomycetes; order Streptosporangiales; family Nocardiopsidaceae; genus Nocardiopsis; species Nocardiopsis protaetiae. Next base: position 13,804 of record NZ_JBJJBV010000036.1, on the reverse strand, counting down.
AGCGTGTTCTGCACTCCCAGGCCACCCTGGGCCCGGCCGCCGTCCTGATCGTGGCCGTCGCCGTGTTCGCCGTGCTCAGCCCCAACTTCCTGGGGCCGGCCAACATCTCGCTGATCCTCCAGCAGACCGCCGTCATCGGCACCCTGGCCCTGGGCCAGACCCTGATCATCCTCACCGCGGGCATCGACCTGTCGGTGGGCTCGATCATGGTCCTGTGCTCGATGGTCATGGGCCGCCTCTCCGCCGACCTGGGCCTGCCCGGGCCGGCGGCCCTGCTCGCCGGCCTGGTGTGCGGCACCGCCTGCGGCCTGTTCAACGGGCTGCTGGTGACCCGGGTCAAGCTGCCCCCGTTCATCGTCACCCTGGGCTCGCTCAACATCTTCTTCGCCCTGAACCTGTGGATCTCGCGCAGCGAGACGGTCCGCGGCACCGACATGTCCGACGTCCTGATGTGGACCGGCCGGGTCCTGGTGGTCGGCGGCGCCCGCATCACCTACGGCTCGCTGATCATGCTGGCCGTGCTCGCCGTGCTGGTCTACGCGCTGCACGCCACCCGGTGGGGCCGCCACGTCTACGCCGTGGGCGACGACCGGGAGTCGGCCCGGCTGTCGGGCATCCGCACCGACCGGGTCCTGCTCAGCGTGTACGCGGTCGCCGGGCTCATCTACGCGGTCGGCGCGTGGATCCTCATCGGCCGTATCGCCTCGGCCAGCCCGCAGGCCGGGGTGATGGACAACCTCGACAGCATCACCGCCGTCGTCCTGGGCGGCACCAGCCTGTTCGGCGGGCGCGGCATGATCGTCGGCACGATCATGGGCGCGCTCATCGTCGGCGTGTGCCGCAACGGCCTGTCCCTGGCCGGGGTGGACGTGCTGTGGCAGAACTTCGCGGTGGGCGTCCTGGTGATCCTCGCCGTGTCCCTCGACCAGTGGATCAGGAAGGCCCGGCGATGAACCCGCACGTGGAGGACACCGCGCCCGCCCGCCGCCTCGACCGCGAGCCGGTGCTCCAGGCCCGGGGCCTGGTCAAGCGCTACGGCCGGGTGACCGCCCTGGCCGGGGCCGACCTGGAGCTGTACCCGGGGGAGATCCTCGCGGTCATCGGCGACAACGGCGCGGGCAAGTCCAGCCTGATCAAGGCGCTGTCGGGGGCACTGGTGCCCGACGAGGGGGAGATCCTCATCGACGGGTTCCCGGTGCGCCTGCCCACCCCGATCGCGGCCCGCGCGGCGGGCATCGAGACCGTGCACCAGAGCCTGGCGCTGGCCCCGTCCCTGGACATCGCCACCAACCTGTTCCTGGGCCGGGAGCTGCGCCGGCCCGGGGTGCTGGGGTCGGTGCTGCGGATGCTCGACCGGCCCAGGATGCGGGCCGAGGCGGCCCGGCACCTGGACGAGCTGGGCATCATGACCATCCAGAACCCCAACCAGGCGGTGGAGACCCTCTCCGGGGGCCAGCGGCAGGCGGTGGCGGTGGCGCGGGCGGCCGCGTTCGGCGACAAGGTCGTCATCATGGACGAGCCGACCGCCGCCCTGGGCGTGCGCGAGTCGCGGGCGGTGCTCGACCTCATCCTGCGGGTCCGTGACCACGGGCTGCCGGTCATCCTCATCAGCCACAACATGCCGCACGTGTTCGAGATCGCCGACCGGGTCCACGTGCAGCGGCTGGGGCGGCGCATCGCCGTCCTGGACCCGGCGGGCTGCTCCATGTCGGACGCGGTCGCGGTGATGACCGGGGCGCTGGACCCGGACGAGCTGCCGGAGGAGGCGCACGCGCCCGGGGCGGTGCGGTGACGGGAGCGGTGGACGGGCCGGGCGGTGACGGGCGGGGCGGCGGAACAGACGTCCCGAAAGGGGCGTTGCGCGCGATGGGCACCCCGTGGTCGAAAGCGGCCGGGGCGGAGTCCATCATGGAGGGGCACGGGACCCCGAGAGGGGCCTGTAGTCCGCAAGAAACCTGAAACGAGGATCGAGCAGTGCTGCGCACCCTCATCAACGGCAAGATCCACCGCGCCACCGTCACCCAGGCCGACCTGCACTACGTCGGCTCGGTGACCATCGACGCCGACCTGCTGGACGCCGCCGACATCGTCGACGGCGAGCAGGTCCACATCGTCGACATCGACAACGGCGCCCGGCTCGTCACCTACGCGATCACCGGCGAGCGGGGCAGCGGCGTCATCGGGATCAACGGTGCGGCCGCCCGCCTGGTCAGCCCGGGCGACCTGGTCATCATCATCTCCTACGCGCAGCTGACCGAGGCCGAGCGCGCCGAGCACGTGCCGCACATCGTGCACGTGGACCGGGACAACAGGGTCGTCGCCCTGGGCGCCGACCCGGCCGAGCCGGTCCCCGGCGACCCGGAGCTCGTCCCCGGCCGCTAGCCGTCCGATGGTCCCGAGGGTGTCCGTGCTATAGCACGGACACCCTCGGTGTTTGGCAAGGGGCCGAAAACCCTTATGGCATGGCCGATTCCGGACTGATCGGCCGGGTCGGGGCCGGGTACAACCCGGGGCGGAATGGACGAGAAGCGGGACGCCGAGCAGCGTCGGATCGCCGAGCACATCCAGTGGCAGAAACAGGGTGCCTGGGTCGTGTTCTGGGGTGTTCACACCCGCCGCTACTGGGCGTTCGCCTGCTGGCCGGTGATCCCCGCCCAGGGGGTGGTGATCAGCGCCGTCGACCCCGACGACCTCTACTCCGGGATGCGGCAGGTGGAGCGCGAACACGACTACCTGGGCTGGCGGCACCGCCGCCGCTGAGGTGTCCGGAACCGTGGGTGATAAGACATAGCGGGTCATATGAACGCGGCGTTACGATTCCCCCGTTGATCGGATGAATCGGAAGTAGGTCGCGTGTCCACCCACATCGTTCCCGGCGCCCTGCCGGAGGAGACGCGACTGCGCCTACAGCGCCGCACCGTCGTGGTGCTCATGCTCACCCAGGTGGTGGGCGGTATCGGCCTGGGGGCGATGCTCGCGGTGGGCGCGCTCATCGCCCTGGAGCTCACCGGTTCGGGCGCCTGGTCGGGCATGGCCACCACCATGATCACCCTGGGCGCCGCCGTGTTCGCGCTGCCGCTGGCCTCGCTGGCGGCCCGCCGCGGCCGCCGCCCCGGGCTGGCGCTGGGCTGGGGGCTGGGCGCGGTCGGCGGCCTGGTCGTCATCGCCGCCACCGTCTGGGGCCTCTTCCCGCTGTTCCTGCTCGGCATGGTGCTCATCGGCGCCGGGACCGCCACCAACCTCCAGGCCCGGCACGCCGCCGCCGACCTGGCCTCGGACCGCAGCCGCGGCCGGGACCTGTCCATCGTGGTGTGGGCGACCACCGTCGGCTCGGTGCTGGGCCCCAACCTCATCGCCCCCGGCGGCCGGGTCGCCGCCCTGTTCGGCCTGCCCGAGCTGCTGGGCCCGGTGCTGTTCACCACCGCCGGGTTCGTGCTGGGCGCCCTGCTCACCTTCGCACTGCTGCGCCCCGACCCGCTGCTCACCGCCGCCCGCGCCGCCGCCTCGGCCGACCCCGCGGCCGCGGCCCCCGCCAAGATGCCGCTGGGCACGACGCTGAAGGTCATCGCGGCCTCCCCGGGCGCGCTGCTGGCCGTGGTCGGCATCGTCGCGGGCCACACGGTGATGGTGGCGGTCATGACGATGACGCCGGTGCACATGTCGCACCACGGCGCCGCCCTGACCGTGATCGGCCTGACCATCTCCCTGCACATCGCGGGCATGTACGCGCTCTCCCCGGTGGTGGGCTGGCTCAGCGACCGGCTGGGCCGGGTCCCGGTGCTGCTGGCCGGGCAGGTGGTCCTGCTGGCGGCGACGGCGGTCGCGGGCACCGCCGGGCACGACGAGACCCGGGTGACCGCGGGCCTGGTCCTGCTGGGCCTGGGCTGGTCGTTCAGCCTGGTGGCGGGCACGGCGCTGTTGGCCGGATCGCTGGAGGTGGGCGTGCGCCCGCGCGCCCAGGGCGTCAGCGACCTGCTGATGAACCTGGGCGGGGCGGCGGCGGGCGGCCTGTCCGGGCTGGTCCTGGCCCAGACGGGCTTCGGCGGCCTCAACCTGTTCGCCGCGCTGTTCACCGTTCCGGTGTTCGTGCTGGCGCTGCGGGCGGCCCGCGCCGGGCGCTGAAAAACTTCCGGACTTTTACCGGAAACGCCCCAACGGCTTCTTCGGGCCCCGGACCGGCGCGGTTACCGTGCAGATCTGGGGCGCCCATCGCCCGTCGGTGGGCCGACGCCACTGGAGGGGTGTTCTCACGTGACCGATCGGGAACCCGAGGAAGGGCCGCAGGAGCGACCGCAGGAGACGCCGGGCGACCCGGTGAACCACCACCCGCCGGAGGAGTGGCGACCCGGGGACCCTGAGGACCCGATGCAGGGCGGACCGCGGCCGCCCGGTGAGCCCCCGCACGTTTTCCCCGGCCACGGCGAATTCCCCGGCCACGACGCCCCGCCGCCGTACCCGGGGCCGCCGGAGGAGGGCGGCCACCTGCCGCCCCCGCCCGGACCGAACTGGGCGCCGCCGCCCCTGGGCGACCCGGACGCGGACACCGGCCCCGGGGTGCCCCCGCCCCCTCCGCCACCGCAGACGCCGCCGGGCGGGTACCCGCCCGGCGACCACCCCACGGGCGCGCCGCCCGAGCCGGTGGGCGGTGAGCTGTCGGAGGGCCCCAGCGGCCCGGCCCAGGCCGGGTACGAGCACGCCGGATACGCCCCCGGCTACGGGGAGGCGGACGTGCCCGGGGCGGGCGCGGGCAGCTACCCCGAGCCGCCGTACCGGGGGGAGGCCCCGCCCGGGCCCGGCTACGGGGAGCACGCGCCGCCCCGGCCCGGCACGTACGGGTCCGGGTACACCGCCGCGCGCCCGCCCGGCGGCCACGGCGCGACACAGGGGTACGGTCCGCCGCAGGAGAAGCAGACCCCCTGGGGCAAGATCATCGGCATCGGCTGCGGTGTGCTGCTGCTCCTGCTGCTGGTGGGCGGCGGCTGCACCGCCATCGGCCTGGTCCTGGCGCAGAGCGGTTCGCCCACGGTGGGCGCGCCCGACACCGACGACTCCGGGCCCCTGGGACAGGAGGAGGGGACGACCGCGGCGGAGGTGACGGCCGGGCGCACCGACTTCGAGCCCGGGCCGCTGTACTCGTCGGGGGACTTCACCAGCGTCGACGTGTCCGTGCACAACGCCGGCGAGGAGACGCTGGACGTCAACCCGCTGTACTTCAGCGTCATCGACGTCTCCGGAACGTTGCACAGCACCGCCGAGGGGATCGGGATGGACGCGCGCGAGCTGGACGCGAGCACCCTCGTCCCGGGCCAGAGCGCGTCCGGGGTGATCACCGTGCAGGGGCTGGTGGAGGCCGACCGGGTCGTGTTCGAGCCGTACTACGGCGAACCGGTCGAGTCCCCGGTCCTGTAGCGCTCGTCCGGCGGGTGCGTTCGGCCGGTCCGGCGCTCGCGCCGGTGGCACGGGCGGTCGCGGGGCGGACCGATCTGTCGAACACACCCCGGGGACCCGGGGGAACACGAGGGCCCGGCACCGCACGGTGCCGGGCCCTTCGCGTTGTCGGTGTCCAGGGGGCCGGTTTCAGGGCGCGAGGGCCGGGTCGCGCAGCCACTCCGACAGGCTGTCCTGGCGCTCGGTGTCGCACTTGAGCGGGCACGTGGTGCAGTACCCGTGCTCGGGATCGCCCTTGTAGTCGAAGCAGCAGGTGCCGCGCACCGCCCAGGTGCCCTGCGGGTGCCCGGGGGCGAAGGGGAACAGCCGCGGGCGCCTGCGGGTGACCGCCCCGGCCGCCACCACGGCGTCGGCCAGGCTCCCGGCCAGCTCCCAGGCGGCCTCGGCGTCCCGGGCCAGGTAGCGGGCCGGGTTGAGCATGTAGAAGTACAGGGTGTCGAGCACCCAGCCCCACAGGGTGCGCTTGCCCGCCCGCGAGTGCTCGTGCAGGGCGTCGATGAGGGGCTCGAACGTCGCGAACAGGCCCTCGGCGGCCAGCCGCACCTGCTCGTCGGTGTCGCGCGCCACCACGGCGCCGGGCAGGCCGGCGGCCGGGTCGTCGGGCAGGACCGCGAAGCGGGTGTCCGCCGAGACCGGGGTGCCGAACCGGGCGGCGGCGGTGTCCCAGGGCAGGTACAGGCCGTCGGGGTCGAGCAGCGGTGCGCGGCCGGTCAGGTACAGCGAGGCCGACACCATGAAGATCGGTTCGCGCAGGGTGACCCGGAGGAAGTTGGTGGCGGCGGGCAGCCGGTGCCCGGGCCCGTGCTCGGTGCGCAGCTTGTCGAACAGGATCGGCACCCAGCCCTCGGCGGCCAGGGCGGCGGCGGAGTACCACTGCACGGTGCCGGGCGGGCGCTCGTGCAGCTCCTCGAAGGTGAGCAGCTCGGGCAGCGGGGAGAAGCGCAGCGGGGCACAGGCGTCGCGGAGAGCCTCAAGAGGATCAGGGGTCACCGGAGTCACCGTGTGGAACCTGCCCTTCGTCGCAGCGGAGCCGTCGTGTCCGGGGGTCGCGGTCGCAGGCCACCGGGGGGAACGGGTAGAACGTCTGCGCCTCTTAAGTGAGGCTACCCTAATGATCGGTGTCCCCGCAATGATCACGCGACGTGATCGGGATCCTTCCCGGATTCGGGAAGGGGCAGGTCGCGGCCGCTTCAAGGTCGTGTCCGGAAGCGGGGTGCGCCGGGGCCGCGGGCGCGCCCTCCGCACCGGGTCAGACGGTGGCCGGGCGGCGGCGCCGACGCGGCTTACGGTACTTGATCCACCATTCGACGAACAGCAGCGGCACGATCCAGGACAGGAAACTCGACGGCGCGCCCATGGCCATGGCGAGCGCCTGCTCGTCGTCGGGGATGACCCCCGCCTCCACCTGGAGGATCAGGAAGGGCAGCAGGAACAGGATGATCACCCGGTTGAACGCGATGCCGTAGATGAGCGCGAAGCTGCGCAGCATCCACTCGCGGTGGTCGGCGAACCTCCGGCGGCGGGCCATCACGAACCCCAGGACCGTGAAGGTCAGCCACAGCACCGCCCAGATCGTGTTGCTGACCTGGGTGTCGAACCCGGTGGAGCTGAACGGCGCGATGAGCAGCGCCGGGACCCCCACCAGCGGGATCCCCGCCAGGACGTAGGTCCGCCCGCTCCAGCGGTGCACCGCCGGGTACCTCGCCCGCAGCCAGGGCCAGACCTGGAGGATCACCAGCAGGGTCAGCAGGGTGCCGCCGAAGATGTGCGTGATCAGCGCCGGGAAGTACCAGGCGGGCGTCTCCGGCACGGGCAGGCGGGCGTCGGCCGGGTCCAGGGAGAAGTAGGGCGGCACCGAGTAGGCGAGGAACGTGAGGCTGAACAGGGCCAGCGGCAGGATCCACGGCCGCTGCCACCAGCGGACGGGGACCGGGGCGGGCCGGGGGCACGGGGCGGCGGTTTCGGTCGGGGCGGGGGGTGCCATGGTCGGTTCTCCTTCGCGGATGCGGTGGTCACGAGTCTTGTCGCGGGGGAGGGCGGGCACGAGAGTGCGCCCACCCGGGCGGGGGTGGTGGGCGGCCGCTCGCGGCGGCGGGGCCGCCCACCCGGTGGGGGAGTGGTGCGCGCACCACCCGGTCGGTTCGCGGGTCCGGCGTGCGGCGGCCCGGCGGGGTCAGCGGCTCAGCGCACGGAAGCGGCGCAGCGCCAGCGGGACGCACAGGACGAGCAGGGCCGAGGGGATCGCCACGGCCAGCAGCCCGGCGTGGTCGGCGGGCCAGGAGTCGGCGGGGACGCCCGGGTTGCCGAACAGCTCGCGCAGGGTGGAGACGACCGCGGACAGCGGGTTCCACTCGGCGATGGGCGCCATCCAGGAGGGCATGGCCTGGGCGGGCATGAACGCGGTGGAGAGCATGGTGAGCGGGAACGCCAGCGGGTAGACGATCATGCTCGACGCGTCGGGGTCGGGCACCAGCAGGCCCATGAGCACCCCGAGCCAGACCAGGGACAGCCGGAAGAACAGCAGCAGCGCGATCGCCAGCGCGGCGTTCGCGAACCCGTTCTCGGCCCGCCAGCCCAGCAGCAGGCCGACCGGGACGAGCGCCGCCACCTCCAGGCAGGCGCGCACCATGTCGGCGGCGGTGCGGGCGGTCAGCAGGGACACCGGCGACATGGGCATGGACCGGAAGCGGCCCATCACCTCGCGGGAGACGTCGCGGGCGGTGCCGTTGGCGCTGCCGGACACGCCGTAGACCATGACCATCGCCAGCATGGCCGGGATGAGGAACTCGCGGTAGTTCCCGGCCCCCTGCCCGGACATGACCTCGTCGAAGAGGAAGCCGAACAGCAGGACCATCACGACGGGCATGGCGATGGCGATGACCGGTTCGAAGGGGCTGCGCACCATGTGCAGGAGGTTGCGCCGGGTCAGGACCAGGGTGTCCGACCAGACCTTGCCGGGGCCGGTGGGGGGCGGTGGCGCGTCGGCGGTGCCGGGCGGGGTGCCGAGGGTCGTGGTCATCGTGGATCACTCCAGGGAGGGGCTCAGGCCGGAACGGGGCCGGCGGTCTCGTGGCCGGTGTCGGTGGTGGTGCCGGTGCTGCTGTCGGTGTCGCGGCCGGTCAGGGCCAGGAACACCTCGTCGAGGCCGGGCCTGCGCACCCCGATGTCGGCGATGGCCGCGGTCGCGCCCTCCAGGGCGCGCACGGCCCCGGTCAGGGCGGCCAGGCGGTCGGGGGCGGGCAGGCTGATGCGCTGCTCCTCGCGGTGCACGGTCGCCGGGGCGTCCAGCGCGGACCCCAGCAGTCCGGCGACGGCGGACAGGTCGGCGGGGTCGCGGACGACCACGTCGAGGCGGTCGCCGCCCACCCGGGAGCGCAGGGTGTCGGGGGTGCCCTCGGCGATGGTGCGCCCGTGGTCGATGACGGCGACGGTGTCGGCGAGCCGGTCGGCCTCCTCCAGGTACTGGGTGGTGAGCACGACGGTGGTCCCGGCCGCGACCAGGGTGCGCACCGACTCCCACACGCCCAGGCGGCTGCGCGGGTCCAGGCCGGTGGTGGGCTCGTCGAGGAAGAGCACCCGGGGGCGCTGGATGAGGCTGACGGCCAGGTCCAGGCGGCGGCGCATGCCGCCGGAGTAGCCGTCCGAGCGGCGGTCGGCGGCGTCGGCGAGGTCGAAGCGCGCCAGCAGCTCCTCGGCGCGTTCGCGGGCGGCGCGCGGGTCCAGGCCGTACAGGCGGGCGAACATCACGAGGTTCTCCCGGCCGGTGAGCAGCTCGTCGACGGAGGCGTACTGGCCGGTCAGGCCGATGGCGGCGCGCACCCGGTCGGGGTGGCGCACGACGTCGTGCCCGGCGACCTCGGCGCGTCCGGCGTCGGGGCGCAGCAGGGTGGCGAGCACCCGCACCGCTGTGGTCTTGCCGGCCCCGTTGGGGCCCAGCAGGCCGAAGACCGTCCCGGCGGGGACCTCCAGGTCGAGGCCGTCCAGGGCGGCGGTCCTCCCGTAGTTCTTGCGCAGTCCCTCGGCCCGGACGGCGGGGGGTTCCTCGGCCATGTCGTGTACTCCTTAAACTGTTTATGTCGCACACTTGTTAGTGTAACTAATACACAGTTCTAGGATGGTGTCAACGACGACCCCGACGACTGGTGGCCCATGACGACCGAGGACGAGCGCAAGAGCCGGATGGCGCGGGACGTGGAGCTGCTCTGGGGGCTGGACGCGCCGCAGGCCCGCCGCGGTCCCAAACCCCGCCTCAGCCGCGAGGCGGTGGTCCGCGCGGCGATCGACGTGGCCGACGCGGAGGGCATCGAGGCGGTCTCCATGCAGCGCGTGGCCAAGGAGCTCGGCTACACCACGATGTCCCTGTACCGGCACGTGGACAGCAAGGAGGACATGCTCGTCCTCATGCTGGACACCGCCATGGACGCCGTCCCGCCGGGCCCCCGCGGGGACGGCGACTGGCGGGCCGGGCTGGAGGAGTGGTGCCACGGCGCCCTGGAGATGTACCGCGCCCACGCCTGGTCGGTGTTCGTCGCCTTCTCCGGCCCGCCCAGCGGGCCCAACGGCCTGCGCTGGATGGAGGCGGGCCTGCGCGAGCTGGTCGCCTCCGGGCTCGACATCGGCGAGGCGCTCCAGATACTGACGATGCTCTCGGCCGTGCTGCGCGACACCATCCGCCTGGAGATCGAGATGACCCGCGCCGCCCAGAGCACCGGCAGCACCCTGGTCCAGGCGGAGAACGACTACAGCCGGGGACTGCGCCGGGTCGTCACCGCCGAGCGCTTCCCCACCATCGACCGCATGCTCCGGGAGCAGGTGCTGGACGAGCCCCCCGAACCCGACCCGGACCGGCTCGGCGGCCCCGCCGACGAACTCGACTTCGGCATCCGGCGCATCCTCGACGGCATCGAGGCCTACGTCCGCGCCAAGGGGGACACCGGCACGTGAGGGGGCGGTGCCGCGCCCGGCACCGCCCCCTCACCCTCGACGGCTCAGCGGATGAGCGCCAGGTGATGGCGGGACAGCACCGCCACCACCTCCGCGGCCCGCTCCGGGGCCAGGCCCGCCGCCCCGGCGAGTTCGGACACCGTCAGCGACCGCCGCTCGGCCAGCACCTCCAGCACGTCCCCGACCTCGGCGGGGAACCGGTACCGGCGGCCGCCCACCGACAGCGCCACCTTGGCGCCGCCGTCCTCGCGGGTCAGCGGCGGCGGCAGGATCGGCACGAACTCCACCCGGGAGTCCGGGCCCGGCGCGCCCTCCTCCACCGGCCAGGGCAGCGAGAACGACGTGCGCCGCGGGAACCGCGCGTCCCGCTCGGCCAGGAACGCGTCCAGGTCGGCCTCCTCGGCCAGCTCCGCCAGCCGCGCCGCCAGCTCCCGCCGGTGCTTGTGCCGCACGTCCGGGTCGGCGAACCGCGGCAGGTCCCGCCGGAACGCCTCCTCCTCGAACAGCCGCCGCACCAGCGCGTCGGCCCAGTCCACCCCGGTCGCCCGGGTGAACCCGAAGGTCAGGTGCAGGCTCACGTCGCCGGTCCCGGTCACCGTGTGCCACCACCCCCGGGGCACGTGCAGCACCTGCCCGGGCCGCAGCACCCCCTCCCACACCACCTGGAGTTCGCCGTCGGCGTTCCGGGGCGGGGTGTGGTCGTGGTCCACGTCGTTCTTCATCGGGTGGGGCCTCGACCCGGGGCCGTGCACCTGCCAGTGCTTGGTGCCCTCCACCTGTACGATCACCGTGTCGTGGTCGTCCCAGTGGGTGTCGAACCCGCGCGACTCGCCCCAGATCAGGTACATGTTGGCCTGCACGCGCTCGCGCACCAGCCGCATCAGGTCGTCGGAGGCCGCCGCCACCGGCGGGTGCATCCGGTCCAGCCCGTCCAGCACCAGGCTCGCCCCGGCGCGCAGCTCCCGGTACAGCGCCTCGGGCCGCACCACCCGGCGGGTCACCCGGGAGGCGGTGCCCACCTCGGTGTACCGGTCCACCGGGACGGGGGAGCCGTCCTTGTGCAGCCGCAGCCGCGGCGGCTCGGGCGCGCACGCCGCCAGCAGGGCGTTGAGGTCGTCGAACGTCACCAGGGAGCGCACCGAGTCCGCGCCCAGGTCGGCGAACACGAACTCCTCCGACAGCCGCGCGGTCAGGGCCTCCCGGCCCACGGCGCCGCACAGCCCTTCACTGAACAGGTGGCCGGGATCGGTCACGGGGTTCCCGCCTTTCAACGGATCAGGGGCCCACGGGGCCCGCCCGGCCCGGACGCTGCCGGGCCGGGCGGGTGCGGAAGGGATCAGATGAAGTCGGAACTGGAGTCGGTACCGTCGCTGTCGCCGCCCGCGGTGATGTCGCGGGAGGTCACCTCGGCCAGCTCCTCGACCTCGACCTCGATGGGGTCCATACGCCGCACCTCGCTTTCCGTGTCGGTTTCCTCTAGGACCAGGACCGCCCCCGCGCCGGGCGGCGCGGCGACAGTCCCGTTCGGTGGGCCGCGAACGCGTGCGCGTCCGCGGCCAGCCCCACCGCCCGGCCGACCGCGCGCGGGCCGTGCCCGACGTCGCGCTCGTACCGCAGCAGGGCCGGTGGCCGCCCCTCCTCGGGCCGGGCCGCCGCCAGCAGCGCCGCGCACATCTTGCGCGGGTGGGCGGCGTCGGTCCGGGTGTCCCCGGCGAACCCGGTGAGCAGCACGCTCGGGTACTTCAGCCCCGGCGTGCGCACCGCGCCCTCCAGCACCCGGTGGTAGGGCGAGTAGGACATCAGGGCGGCGAAGTCGTCGGGGTCGGCGACGGTCCCGAACTCGCGGGTCCACATCCGCCCCAGGCCCATGCGCTCGAACCGGGCCATGTCGGCCAGCGGCGCCGAGGCGATCACCGCCGAGCACAGGTCGGGCCGGGCCGCGGCGGCGGCCAGCACCAGCAGCCCGCCGGCCGAACCGCCCGACAGGCACAGCCCCGAGCGGACGCACAGGCCCGCCGCGACCAGGGCGTCGGCGGCCGCGACCAGGTCCTCCACGGCGCGCGGCTTGCCGCGGCCGGCCCCGGCCAGGTGCCATTCACGGCCGATGTCGCCGCCGCCGCGCACGTGCGCCACCGCGTAGCGCCCGCCCGAGGCCAGCCAGGCCAGCACCGTCGCGCTGAACCCGAACCGGCGGGGGCGGCCGAACCCGCCGTAGGCGTGCAGCAGGGTCGGCAGCGGCTCCGCCGGTCGCTCGGCGGGCCTTTCCGCGGGCCTCTCCGCGGACCATCCGGTGGGCCGCTCGGCGGGCCTTTCCGCAGACCACTCCGAGGACCGCCTCGCGGGCCGTTCTGTCGGTCGCTCCGCCGGCCGTCCCGCGGACCATCCCGCGGGCCGTTCCCCGTGCCGTGGGGCGGGCCGTTCAGCGGACCTGCCCGCCGGTCTTTCCAGCGGCCGTTCCGCCGACCGATCCGCGGCGGACCGGGGGTGCGGGGCCTCCGACGCGGTGCCCGACGCGGTGCCGCGCGCGGTCAGGACGGTGACCGGCACCCGGGTGCCGTCGGCCGAGCGGCACCACAGCACGGTGCGCTCCACCTCGGGCGCGGGCGGCGGGGCGGCGGCCCCGGCGGGCCAGGGCAGCGGGCGGGCCGAGCCCGGGGCCAGGCGCAGCACGCGCTGCTGGGCGGTGACGTCGGCGTAGCCCAGGTACACCGCCCCGTCGGGGGCGGTGACCGGCCCGCTCACCATGCCCTCGCCGGGCAGGTCCACGGTGCGCAGCGGCGCGCCGGTGCGCGCGTCGTGCACGGTGGCGGAGTCGATGCCCAACCGGGTGCGCACCACCAGCAGTTCGGGGGCGTCGGCGCCGCCGCAGGGGGTGAACGCGTCCAGCGTCTCGCCCTCCCGCTGGGGCACCGCCTCGCGCCAGTTCTCGGGCCCGGGCCGGTCCGGGTGCACGGAGCAGATCCGCCGCCAGGGGGCGTCCAGGGTGGTGCGCAGGTACAGCAGCCCGTCCGGGCCCAGGGCGGCCTCGGTCTCGGCCTCCACCCCCACCTGGACCGGCCGGAAGTCGGGCGCCTCCGGCGGGCCGGACTCCAGGTCGGCCAGCCACAGGTCGGTGCGGTGCCCGGTGCCGTGGCTCTCGGTGAACAGCAGCAGCCGCCCGCCCAGGATCGTGATCCCCGGGACGGTCCCGGGCCCCGAGCAGGCCCGCACGAACACCTCGGTGCCGTCGGCGGCCCGGCGCAGCCACACCCCGCGGGTTCCGTCCTCGTCGTCGCGGCGCACGTAGTAGAACGCGGGCGGGCCCTTGGGCGTCCACGCCACGTGCGAGTAGCGGACCCCGCGTACCGGCGGGCCGACCGGTCGGCCGTCGGCGGTGCGCAGCACCTGGAGGACCCCCCGCTCCACCCCGCCG